>JANXML010000250.1 GCA_025354645.1 Arcicella sp.
AGCAGCAATTACTGTCCAGATTTGGTAGTCACCTTCCAAGTTTTTTTTAAGCCAGATAGTCATATAATTTCGATTTTTGTTGTTCGATATTTGATGTTAGTTTTAGCAATTGATATTACTCTCAAAAGATTTATGATTTGGATATTTACTAACATCGAAAAACGAACATCCAGCATCGAAAATCTCACGCATGAGCCTCCAACCATTCTTCGCCATCGCTATAAATCTCTTTTTTCCAGATTGGAACAACCGTTTTTAAGGTATCAATTAACCACTGACAAGCCTCAAATGATGCCGCTCGGTGTGGTGTGGAAACGGCAATAACCACGGCAACATCACCAATTTGAAGAACGCCTTTGCGGTGAATCATCACGATTTTTTCAATATCCCAACGTCCACGGGCTTGTTGTGCGAGTTCTTCCATCTTTTTTACCGCCATCACATCATACGTTTCAAACTCCAAACGAACCACATCTTTTGATTTATTATGATTGCGAACTGTGCCGATAAAAACATCAATTGCCCCCGCACGTTCTGATTGAGCCGCATCTATACACGATTGAATATCAATGGGTTGGTCGGATATTTTTATCATTTTGTTATGGGGTTTAGGGGTCGGGATATGGGCATTAATTGAAAATTCAATACCCAAATCTAACGCATTTCCATTTCCACGAAGGAGTATTTGACCGAATGCTTTTCATCCGTTTCAAAATCTTCACGCTTCGTTTCTTGCCAGATGGTTTTATCAATTACTGGGAAAAATGTATCTCCTTCAAAAGCATGATGAACCTCGGTCAAATAAATTTTATTCATTAAAGGTAAAGCCAAACGATACATTTCTGCCCCACCAATCACAAATGTTTCTTCGTTTTCAAGCTCCTGAGCCTTCTTGATGGCATTTTCCAAGGAATTAACCGTTATACATCCTTCAATTTGAAAATCAGGATTCCGAGAAATAATAATAGAAGTACGATTCGGTAAAGGCTTCCCGATTGATTCAAAAGTCTTACGTCCCATGATGATACAATGACCCGTAGTGAGACGTTTAAATTGTTTCAAATCATTCGGTAAATGCCAGATTAACTGATTATTATGTCCGATAACGCCATTTTCAGCAACGGCAACAATGAGAGAAAGTTTCATTTACATTAGATAGTCAAATGGCACGCAGATGACGCCGATGCTTCGCAACGCAGATTTTCGCAGATTTTAAAAAATTATTTTACAGAAAGTACTTAGCTTTTTTCTGAATTAAAAAATCTGCGAAAATCTGCGTTGCCGTAGGCATCAAGGTGGACGGCGAGTCTCATCTGCGTGCCATTATTTCGAGTATGTAAAATTAAAGATTTTTGACCTAAAAACTTCATAAATCTCGTTGCATTTTTATGTATTCAATTTCATTTTCCATCCAAGTTTCAGAAACTGCTTTGAAGTCAAATTTTTGATAAAAACTAAGAGCTGTCATTCGAGCATTACACCACAGATTTTTGACGTTATTTTTAATGGATTCTTCAATAATATAACTCAATAAAATTGAACCATAACCTTTGCCTTGTTCAGAAATTTCAGTAGCAAATTTTCTAAATTGAGCATTATCGTTCTCAATAAAAAGTGAAATTACGGAGATTAGTTTATCATCTTTAAACAATCCAAAATGTAGTCCCATTTCATCTTTTGCCAGTTTTATAGAATCAAAAGGTCGATTTGGAGCCATCACTTGGTGGCGTAATTCCCAGGTTTCGGAGGCTTGTATTTTCTTGATTTTGAGCATTTTATTAATTTTACCACAAAGAAAAGCGTAAAACATTGAACACGCATGAATCAAAATAAAATGATTAGGTAAATTTTGATTAATCCCTTAATTTTCACAATTTTACATCTCCTTCCTTTCTTCAAAATTTTCCGCAACCGCCCGTTTATTCATTTATTTTTTCTTGTTAAAAAAGGTATGAAAACATTTCAAATCTTATCATTATTAGGTTTTTGGAGTTTAAGTATGATGGCGTGTTCTGAAAAAAAGGAAGATGTTATGATTACGCCTGTCACTCCCACAACGAGCGTTACACCACCAGCTACAAATGTTCCCGAACCAGAGAAGACCACTTTTTTCACCGATCCAATCATGAAAAAAGCGAATATCATTTCCATAAGTTTTGCTAATGATAATACAATTTTCGCCTTCGGTAATGATGCCTCACAAGGTTACCTTTTCAAGAGTACGGACACTGGCAAAACATGGAATGAAGTTCCATTTAGTATGACAAATCCCATTATGAATGTTGTGGAATTTTATGATGAAAAAGTGGGAATTATAGGCGGAAAGACTATTTTTGGCACAAAAGATGGCGGTTTAACTTGGAGTAATATTCCTCAATTATCGTCTTCTATTTTCAAAATATCTTACCCAAAAAATCAGCAGGGGTTTATGATAAAACAGATTTTTGATAATTTTCATAGTCGAAAATATACAGAAATTTATCCTATAAATACGTCTGATTTGAGAACTGGAACGGATTATATCACCATTGATGGCTACACAAATGATGTGCATTTTATCAGAAACAAAATCGGAATCTCAGTCGGGGATTTAGGAAATACATACATCATCACAGTAAAATCTGATGGCACTTTTGATTACAGCGACCGTCTCAGACCTGTAAATGAAGATTTACTTTCAGTATTTTTAGTAAATGAAAATTTGGCTTTTGTGGGCGGTAAAAAAGGGACTTTTCTGAAAACAAATGATGCTGGACAAACTTGGACATCTATAAAAATGTCAATAACGGATAACATCAAAAAAATAGTATTTCAGCATGAAAACTTGGGCTACGGAATTGTGGAAATGGAAGGTAAAACAACACTTTACAAAATAGAAGATTTGGGACAAAAATGGACAAAAATGATTACCCCTGAAACTGCCATTTTTAACGATTTAAAGATAAATACTCTGGGAAAAGCGGTTGCAGTTGGGAAGGATGGGGTGGTTTATCTGTTTCCATAAAATACGGAAGCCTTCGGTTTTTTACCGAAAGCTTCCGTATTATTTTAATTTTTTATTTTCTAACCCCTCTGAACATTACAAACCGCTGATTATCAACATCTTCCAATCTAATATTTAATATTTTCCCTTTCTGATAAAATGAAGGATTTTGACGATTTAGATATATTTTATCAACTCGATAATCTCCAACTACTTTTCCATTATACATCAAATCCAAATGGTCTTCATGAGATTTTAAAGTAAAAATGGTTGTAATCTCCGACTCAATCATTTTCTCTTGTTTGGGGTTGTAAGTGAAGTTTTTGGATAATACTTTTATTTCAGAATCAGCATTTTTTTCGACTTTAATAATATTATCATCATTAATTCCAAATGAAACATAAGGATTAGCCGCACACGATAGTAATGACGAAATATCAAAAGTGACATTTGACTTATATACTCCTTGTAAATCATCAGGAGTGAATTCCGAAACGCCTGATTCACAGGACATTACTGTAATCAGAAGCAATAAACAAGCGATAATTCTTTTCATGATTTTTTGTGTTTTATGATTTGATTTGAAAGACGTAATTGTTTATAAAATCGTTGCATTTGAAATAATCAAATTTACAAATATAAATCAAAAGCCAATTTTACTTATTTATGCTAAGTAAAATTGGCTTTTAAAGTTTTGTGAATATAGTCAAATCTTAATTATCAGAAACCTTAATTTTCTGAATAATCTCTTCTACTTTTTGAATGGATAATGAAAAAGCATCCGCAATAAAATCAGCTTGTAAGCCTTTTTTAAAAAGTCCCTTTACATAGGTCAGAGTAATATTTTCTTGCTCTTCGAGCCTAATTTCTTCTGCAATAGTCATGGCAATGTTGTTTACTTTATTGGAAACCTTGGTAAATATAATCATTAAGTCCCTTCTTGTCAAGTTGATACCGCTATCAATGTACAAGAAAATGGTTCTAATATAACTTTTTTCATGTGCCTCATCCAAGGCTTTGAGTTTTTCTATCCAAAACGCTTCTAATTGCAAAAATATTTCTTTTTCATCTCTCGAATGTTTCAATAACATGGCGGCTGTACTGAGAAAAGTATTCTTGAAATTTGCAATCTGGTGGTCTTCCCAACTATTCAAAGAGAAAAGTAAATAATCAAATTCTGGAATAAATTTATGCAAACTCTCATGCGGAAAGCCATAATAGCTTTTGAAGGTTGTTTTCTTCCAAGGAGTTTTGCCATGATAAATGATAATTGGAATCACCACTGTTGGCTTTTGTCTTGCTTTTGTTCCTCTTTGCCAATATTGGTGATATATTGAAGCAATTGCCACCGAGGGAATTCTACGAAAGATTTATGCTCAAATAAAAGCGTAATCAACACATCATCACTCGCAAAAGTGGTTTGGTAAACCAAATCGGCGAAGTATTCAGACATTTCTTCATCCACATAAGAAGCATTGCTTAATTGAAGATTTTGTAAATCAATTCGTTCTTTAAGTTCAATCGGAAAAACTTCTTCAATAAAACTTTGAACAACTTCTACACGGGAAAATGACTCCACATCGGCGGTCCGACTTGAAGAACTTGTCATGCGGATTTAAAATATCAGCCATTTTTTAGTGGTTTATTTTACTTAATCACCGCTATGACGCAATTTTTATATTTTCCTTGTGTCATAGCGTCCTTGCGGTAAAACCTTCTATTTACTAATCTCCAACATCGCCCTCAAAGCCTTCAAAGCTGGTACACGCACGTCTTCGGCTACTTGAATTTCTGGCAATTCATAAAACATGGCGTTATATAATTTCTCCATCGTATTCATCTTCATGTACGGACATTCCGAACACGCACAAGAGTTTTTCTCGTTGGCAGGAGCTGGAATTAATTTTTTATTTGGAACAGAAGCCTTCATTTTATGCAAAATTCCCGCTTCCGTTGCCACGATAAACGCCTGACTGCCAGAGGTTTTTACAAAATTTAGCAATGCCGTAGTTGAACCCACAAAATCAGCTTGCGACAAAATCACTTCCTTACATTCAGGGTGAGCTATCAACAAAGCATTTGGGTTTTCTTCTTTCGCTTTTTTAAGTTTTTCCAAAGAAATATCAATGTGAACGATACAAGCACCTTCCCAAAGAATCAAATCACGACCTGTTTTCTTGGCAACGTAACGACCCAAATTAGCATCGGGAGCGAAGATAATTTGCTTGTCGGCAGGGATGGATTCCACTACTTTTACGGCATTGGAAGACGTACAAATAATATCCGTCATTGCCTTAATATCGGCAGTACAGTTGATGTAACTCACCACCACAGCATCGGGATATTTTGCTTTGAAAGCCGCAAATTCTTCTTTAGGAGCAGCATCAGCTAAGGAACAACCCGCATTCAAATCTGGAAGAACCACTTTTTTATTAGGGTTCAAAATTTTGGCGGTTTCGCCCATGAAATGCACGCCACAGAAGACAATCATGTCAGCTTCGGTTTGTTCGGCGGCTTGTGCTAATCCGAGACTATCGCCCAAGAAATCGGCAATGTCCTGAATCTCGGCATCCACATAATAATGAGCCAAGATAACGGCATTTTTTTCTTTTTTCAATTTCAAGATTTGCTCTTTCAAATCTCCGCCCTTGAAAGGCACTGAACGGCTCACGTAGCCAACTCGTTGTGATTCTTCTAATAAATTCATGTTGTATATTTTGGCACAGCTTATCTGTGTTTTATTTTAACTTACTAAATACTGACTCAAATCATTGTCTTTTATCCAATTGGGAATATAATTTGAGGTAGCTTCAAGAATATTCATATCAGAAACGTCAAGAAATTTTATTGTTTTGAAAAGAGTTGTATTTTCTTTGAACAGAGGAAAGGTATTCTCATACATCTCTTTGATAATTGAAGGCTCTACTAAATGTCCTCCATTTTTATGTCTTACGCCTGCTCTTAGTAAACACAATTCTATGCTATCAGTAAAATAGAGAATAAGGTGGATATGATTACTTGAATCGAAAAAAGCAATTGATTTTAAATAATCATAGTGAGACTGAAACCCTAAATTGAGTTCTAAAACAAAATCCTTTTTCTGAAATAAGTGGTCTTTGATTTTTTGATTAACCCCCAGTGTTGCTAAGTGTTGATAATCATGAAAACCATTTTTTCGATATTGATACGCCGCTAAATCTTGGTCAATTATTGGAATTCCATTGGGAACATAATCAAATGAACTCGAACTTTTCCCAATGCCTGGTGGTCCTGCAATGATGTATATTCATCTTAGTTTTTCAATTCTTCCATCTTTATATTCAGCAACAGGTATTCCTTCCAAATAATAAACTAATGGCTGGTTTATTGAAAAAAGGTAATTTCTTATATTTTTTTTATTCTGGTCTTGCCATTTTTTTAACTCATCAGGCGACATCTGACTGGTAGGTTTAATCATTTTACCAGTTCGGTATTTTATTTCTTTTATCATTGTTTTAATCAAAAAATATGTTATTTGAAATCTGCGAAAATCAGCGTTGCCAACGGCATCTGCGTAATCAGCGTGCTATTCCTTTAATACGCTTTCAAACTCAAATCTAAACTATTCACATGATGTGTCAAAGCACCGCACGAAATATAATCTACGCCACATTCAGCATATTCACGGATGGTGGTTTCGTTGATGCCTCCCGATGCCTCAGTCATGAATTTTCCATCAATCATTTTTACGGCGGCTCTCATGTTTTCAAACGAAAAATTATCCAACATAATCCGATGAACTTGCCCGATTTCCAAAACTTGACGTAATTCATCAAGATTACGAACTTCAATCTCTATCTGCAAATCACGACCTGTGGTTTTCAGATACGCAAGTGCCTGATTGATAGCGTTATGGATGCCGCCCGCATAGTCCACGTGATTGTCTTTTATCAAAATCATATCAAACAAAGCATAACGATGATTGACCGCCCCACCGATTCGGCAAGCCCATTTTTCGCATAAACGGAAATTAGGCGTGGTTTTGCGAGTGTCTAATAATTTGGTATTTGTGCCTTCCAATAATTTCACCATCGAAGCCGTGTAAGTCGCAATGCCCGACATCCGTTGCATACAGTTCAATACTAAACGTTCAGCTTTGAGAATGGACTGCGACGAACCCGCCACCGTCAAAACGATTTCGCCTTTCGTGATGGATGCACCGTCTTGCAAAATGGCTTCTACCACTAAATTAGCATCTACTTCGGCAAAAATCATTTTGGCTAATTCCACACCCGCCAAGATGCCCGTATCTTTCACCAAAAGCCTCGCCCGACCTGTGGCGGTGGCAGGAATAGTAGAAAGTGAAGTATGGTCTCCATCGCCTACATCTTCGTGAAGGGCGGTTTGGATGAAGTTTTTAATGTATGTGGGTTCTAAGTAATTGAACATAAATAAATTTGAAAATTTGGGAATTTGAAGATGAATGTGAGCTTTATATTTACTTTTCAAAAGATAAAAATTGGTCGTAGGTTTATAAATCAACGACCAATTTTTATTTCTACAATTCCATGATTCTAAAAGATTTGTTGCTCAAAAATAACGGTTTTAATTTAATAAATGTTTTATAGACAGATAAAGCTCTGTGCATAGTCTAATCTATAAACTCCCATGCACTTACATATCCACCTTTTTTCTCAGCGTATTCAATAAAATCAGCGTAAAAAGAATGCTGTCCCAAAGTGGCACTATCGCCGATAACAACCAACTTTTTTCTTGCCCGAGTCATGGCTACGTTCATTCTGCGGATGTCAGAAAGAAAACCAATTTCACCTTTGTCGTTGCTTCTCGTGAGACTGATATACACAATGTCTCGCTCTTGTCCTTGGAAACTATCAATCGTATTGACACTAATATTTTCCTTGTATTTCTGCAAATCTGGACTGTGTTCAAATTGCGTTTTCAGGAGATTTATTTGTTGTTTGTAAGGAGAAATTACGGCAATACTTGGGAAATTTGATACTCCTTTAACGTAGTCAAGGTTCAAAACCTTGACTACGTTCGTTTTTGCAGCTAACTCATTGATAAACAAATGAATATGCTTAAAAACGAAAGCCGCTTCATCAGGATTTGTACTACTTGTCCCTTCCAATTTTTCCTCAAAACCACAACCCGCCGTATCAATAAAAAGTAGTGGAGAATCATGGTCAAAAAGTAACGATTTTGCCACTGATTGATGGGCTTTTAACTTATTTTCATAAAAAACCTGAGACGAATATCCCATGATGGTTTCATTCATGCGATATTGTTCTTCCAGCAAAGTAACCGCCTCTGGATGCAATTTTATGCACTTTTCTAAAAGCGTTTCACTCAATCCATTTTTTGCCGCTTCGTTTGATTTTATGGTGGGGGATAATTGGCAATGGTCACCCGCTAAAATCACCTTTTTTGCTTTCAAAATCGGAATCCAACAGGCTGGTTCGAGAGCTTGCCCTGCTTCATCAATCACGACGGTATTGTATTGTAAATTTCTAATCGTGTAATGATTCGCTCCAACAAGTGTAGCCGTAACGACTTGCGTTTTCGAGACAATATCATCAATAATATACTGCTCGGTATTGCCGACTTCCTTCATGATTTTGTGGGCTTCATCAAACAGGGCTTTGCGTTGATCACGTTCAGATTTACCAAAACTTTTCTTGTATTTATGAGCCATATTTTTGAATTCCATCGCCTGTTTTTTCAAACGCTTGGTTTCTTTCAAATAATCATGTTCTGCCATTTTTGCCTCCAAAGTTAGCCTTTGCAAATGCTCAGAAACCCGTGTAGGATTACCCACTCGAAGTACATTTAATCCTTCTTCCGACAGTTTCTCACTCAATAAATCAACGGCTGTATTGCTGGGAGCAACCACCAAAATTTTCTGATTTTCTTGTTTAATCAATGCCTTGATAGCTTGAATTAAGGTAGTAGTTTTGCCCGTTCCAGGAGGACCATGAACGATGGCTAACTCGTTGGCTGATAGGATTTTATCAACGGAATTTGATTGTGATTTGTTTAAAGCCGCCGTTGTCTGTGTCCTCACAGACAACAGTTCATTTTCAATTATTGTTGTCGTCTGTGGAGACACAGACAACGGCGACAAACCCGTTAAAACCTGAATCAAAGTGCTTTTTTCACTCAATTCGGATGCCGATTTCAAAGCATCGTTCATTTCGTCATAACTATTATCATCAAATAACAAATCAACGCCCAACTTTCCGTCTCTACTCCACTCGGGCAGTTCATCGTCTTTGATGGTAATTTTTAATTTATTGCCATTTTGATGAGCAATCGTTCCTTCGATTCTATCTTTTTTCGGGTCGTGATTGGTAAAGAAAACCGCTGGCATTCCCGTACGAAATTGGTGCGAAATATCTTGATGCGTGGTACGTTCAAGTTCAATCGTTAAATAATCTCCTCGACCAATTTCTGAGCCTCGGATTGCTACGGGAAACCACGTTATTCCATTAGCTCGGCGTTCGGATGCAGACGATGATTCAGTTAATCTTTTATATTGTTCACGGTCTTCATCCCGTTCGATTTTCAGTAAATCCAGTAATTTTTTAAAATAATTCATAGTGCAAAGATTATTATAGCTTGAAGTGGCACTTCGAGATTTTAAGTCTAAATCTCGAAGTGCCACTTCGAGCTACAGTATAAAAAAGCCTTCTCAAATAACTTGAGAAGGCTTTCCACTATAGTTTAATTTCAATTATTTCTTCGCAGGTGCTGGTGCTGCTTTTTTAATATCGGCATATTCAGCATTTAATCCATCCACAATTTGTTTGGTTCTGTCGGCTGACTCGTCGGCGAATAAAATTCCTCCGCCCGCTGTGGTATATCCCAACACAAATTCAAAATTATTCTCGGTATTGTGTTTCTTTACATACGCACGAATGTTGGCGTATAATTCTTGCATTTTCTTAGCTTGTTCTGCTTGTAAAGCTCCCTGACGTTGTTGGCTGTACTGTTGCAATTCAGCCCCTTTTTTCTTCAACATCATATCCGCACCTTGCAATTCCGCCTGAGTCATAGTCGACGCTCTTTGCTGAATGGCTTGTAACTCGTTTTGAAGACCTTTTTCACGTTGTCCTAAATCTACTTGCAAACGATAGCCTTTGTTTTCAAATTCTTTCTGAGCGTCTTTGTAAAACTGATAACCAGATAATAAAGAATCCGTGTTTACGTAAACTGTTTTCTTAACTACTTCTGTCTTAGTGGTTGTTGCTGTTGAAGCCGTTGCAGTGCTTTTATTTCCAGCTTTATCACAAGATATTGCTCCGATTGCCAACAAACCTCCGCACACGATTAGGGATAATTTTTTCATTTGTAATTTGTTAAAATATTGATTTTATGTTCGTTCCAAAAAAAATGTTTGCAAAGATAATAATTTCAAGTGAATATTTCATTTGATTAAGTAAGTAGCAAAATTATACCATCAATAATCTTATTTAACTTTTAGTAAAGTTAAGTAAGGATAAAAAATAAACTAATCACAGAAACAACCTTTTTTAAATGGATTACGTCTCTAATGTGGGAGTAACATAATATATTTGCACAACACTTACCAAATGTTTATATCACAGATTATCACATCAGTTGTTTAAACAAAACACATCATGAAAACTAAGATACTTTTACTGTTGATGATTAGTACTACGGTAGCATCATTTTTATCTTGTAAAAGAGATACTATTACAGCACTTGACAATGACCCTAACACAATGATCATTTGTGGCACAAAAGACCCCTTGAACGAGTTAAAGTGGCTATCTAATGAAATGAAACACTTGGATGGAGGTTCTGGATTAAATGGAATTGTTCTTTTTGAATATAAAAATAACCAAGTGATAGAAATTCAATGTTCCTTGTGTTCTTCAACTAACATTCATCAATACTACTGCGATGGAACAAAATTAGATTTTATAAGTACTACTGAAAACGTAAACAGATTCAAGGATTACATAGCAAACAGGAAAAAGATAAAAATTCTGTATGGAACTGAAGTTTGGAGATAATTAAAATTTATTTTTAAACTAAAATTTTTGATACTAAACATGAAAAAATTAGTTAGAATATGGATGTTATAATTTTCATTTATTGCCCAATTGCGTAGTGAGTTTCTCATGATTGAGATAACTTTCCTTCCTTATTTTACTTCATCAAATATAATTGCATAATCCTGTGCCAAACTCCCAAAATTTCCCGAATATCGGTA
>JANXML010000382.1 GCA_025354645.1 Arcicella sp.
CACTTTATGGTAAACATTGGCATGACCATCGGCTTGATGCCCGTAATTGGAATTCCTCTACCCTTTTTTAGTTATGGAGGTTCATCACTCTGGTCATTTTCGATTTTATTATTTATCTTTCTAAAAATTGATGCTCACCGCACGCAAGTTTTGTCGAGATGGTGATAATAATTAGACCACGGACTAACTCCAATACAATTATGACCACCATTCCAAATTCCATCGATACCACAATTTCAAAAAACGCTAAAATCCTTATTGCCGTAGCCGCCTTGGGGTATTATGTGGACGTTTATGACCTCATTCTTTTTGGCGTTGTTCGCAATCCAAGTCTTGCCAGTTTGGGATTAAACAAAGCACAACAACTCACTCAAGGGCTTACTTTGTTCAATATTCAAATGGCAGGAATGTTGATTGGGGGGATTTTGTGGGGTATTTGGGGCGATAAAAGAGGACGTAAATCTGTGCTTTTTGGCTCAATTTTACTGTATTCAACTGCCAATACTTTAAATGGATTTGTGCGTGATACTTCCTTTATGGATGCCATCACACAATATGGAATTCTTCGTTTCATTGCTGGCATAGGATTGGCAGGAGAATTAGGGGCAGGGATTACACTCGTGAACGAAACTTTACCCAAAGAAAAAAGAGGCATTGGGACATTACTCATTGCGGGTACGGGAGCTTTGGGGGCAGTCACGGCAGCCGTAGTGGGCGGATATAGCAAAGACCCCGAATGGTGGAGAACTTGTTATTTCATCGGTGGAGGCATGGGTTTATTTCTCTTAATTCTTCGCTTTGGAACGTTTGAATCTTTGCTTTTTCAGAACGTTGAGAAAAATGTTCAGAAGGGCAATTTTCTTAGTCTATTTACAAATAGAGAGCGTTTTACGAAATATTTTTACTGTATTTTAATTGGTTTACCCGTTTGGTATGTCGTTGGGATTTTGGTTTTAGTTGCCCCTGAAATGAGTAAAGCGTTGAATGTTCAAGGTGAAATATCGGGTGGAAAGACCATCATGTTTTGTTACGCAGGACTTTCAATTGGTGATTTTTTGAGTGGTTTAGTAAGTCAAATATTGAAAAGTAGAAAGAAAACCATCTATATTTTTGTGGGAATGTCAGTAATTTTTACCGTAATTTATCTCCATGCTTTCGGAATATCTGCCGATAATTTTTACATTCTTTGCTTTATTTTAGGCTTTTTTGGCGGTTATTGGGCAGTTTTTGTCACGATGTCGTCCGAACAATTTGGAACGAATATCCGAGCCACCGTAACAACCACCGTTCCTAACTTTGTGAGAGGAGCCTTGATTCCCATTACATTAGGTTTCAGAGCATTAATTCCGACTTACGGATTATTAAATTCCGCCATGATTGTGGGCGTAATTTGTTTTGCCGCCGCTGTTTGGGCAACCTCTCAAGTGGAAGAGACTTTTACGAAGGATTTGGATTATGTGGAGTAGGTGATAGAATATTGAAAATATTTTTATGTTTAAGATTTTATGGACAACCATAATCAAAAAATATTCGTCTATTTAAATATAGCCCTGTAACATTATATTTGTAATTATAAGCGACAATTGTGTTAATCGTTTCTCATTTCACCAAGTTTTAAACAACACACATTATGAAAACAATTTATGCCGTAATAATTTTATTCATTGCTTTTTCGTGCAAAGACAAAAAAGTTAATGAAATCGAAGAACTACCTAAAAATCAATTAGTTGGGACTTGGAAGTTATTATCTCAATGTGTTACGAATGGGACAATTACTTGTAAAGAAGAAATCTTATTATTAGAAAAATTAGTAACTATTTCTTTTACAAATGATGATAAATATTTAGAAAATTACAAGAATGTGACGGCTTATAAATATGGTTTTCTTGGTTGTGGAGGCACATATTCACTTGAAGGAAAACAGGTTAGAATTATCGATTTTTGTATGTCAAATTCAAGAGGAAAATTATATGATTATATCCTTACAAGCGATAATAAACTAATTTTTGAAGTGGAAAACTTGGGAAAATTCATCTATCAGAAACAATAAAATATAGGCATTTCTCCTATTTATCTTCCCAAAAACTATTTTTTTAATCTATAATTCTCCAAATCCATGATTTTTTATAGTATTTGGAGAATTATAAAAACTTATAATTCTCCAAATACTGATTTTTTCTTATATTTGGAGAATTATAAGGAAAAAATGATAGGAAGAATCAACGAAAGAAAAATACTTGACGAGGCTTTTCAGTCTTCACAAAGTGAATTAATTGCTCTATATGGAAGACGTAGAATTGGCAAAACGTACCTTGTTAGAGAGCATTTTGCCAACGAAATAATTTTCAGTACGAGTGGATTATTCGAGGCAACTTTGCAGGAACAACTAAAAGAGTTTGCTTCTTGTATAAAGAGTGGCTACAAAAGTGAATTGCCCATTCAAACTCCCAACGATTGGTTCGAGGCTTTTGATATGCTGAAACTATTGATTGACACTCACGAACTAAAAACTAAAAAGGTGATTTTTTTGGATGAAGTTCCGTGGATGGCAACCGCAAAATCAAGGTTTCTGACCGCATTTGAAGGTTTTTGGAATGGCTGGGCTTCGGCACGTAAAGATGTTGTAGTAATAATATGCGGTTCGGCGGCGGCTTGGATGATTCAAAAAATTGAAAAAAGTAAAGGAGGTTTATACAATAGAGTTACAAAACGAATTGTTCTCAAACCTTTCACTTTGGCAGAAACAGAAGCCTTTTTTCAATCTAAGTCATTGGCTCTCAGTAGGTTTCATATTACGGAATTATATATGATGCTCGGTGGAGTTCCGCATTATCTTAACCAAATCAGAAAAGGCGAAACGCCCGCTGTGGCAGTCGAAAGATTAGTTTTTGATAAAGATGGATTGCTTTCGGATGAGTTTGAATACTTATTTTCATCATTATTTGGTCAGGGAGGTTTATACAAACAAATTGTAGAAATATTAGCTCAAAATCGCTATGGATTAACTCGTGAAGAGATTTTGGCGAAATGTAAAGTTATTTCGAGTGGTTGGTTTACTAATATTTTGGAAGAATTAGAGGCTTCGGGATTCATAAAAATACAAATGCAATACGTTAAAAGTGGAAAAATTATTCATTACAAAGTGATTGATAATTATTCATTATTTTACGTAAACTTCAAAAAAATAAAGAAGTTTCAAAACTGGATATCCGTTCAAAACACTCAACAATGGAAAACTTGGAGCGGATTAACTTTTGAAAATGTGTGCTTTTATCACAGCAAAAATATTATTAAAGCATTAGGCATTACAGGTATTCAAACCACCGTTTCGTCATGGTCAAACCGTGGAGACGAAACCATGAAAGGAGCTCAAATAGATATGCTCATTGATAGAAATGATAAAGCCATTAACATTTGTGAAATAAAATTCAACGAAAATCCATATATTGTCACCAAGAATTACGCCCAAGAAATGCGTTTGAAAATGTCGGCTTTTAATTATTTTACTAAAAACAAAAAAACGCTCTTTGCAACTTTCATCACAGCGGGCGGATTAGTGCAGAACAGCGAAGCAAATGCTTTTTTGCAATCAACTATTGAATTGAATGATTTATTTTAATCCCAAAACCCATGAAGAAGCTCATTCTCCTACTATTCTTTATCAGCACAACTACCTTTGCCCAAAAGACCATCAAACTCTTCAACGGCAAAGATTTGAACAATTGGTTTGTGGATGTGCCAGCCATGGATAATGACCCAAAAGCCATTAATCCTTTTATTATTCGGAATGGTTTATTGGTGAGTTTGGGGGAACCGCAAGGACATTTAATTACCAAAGACAAATATGAAAACTATCGCTTAGAAGTAGAATATCGCTTTGCAGGAAAGCCTGGCAATTGTGGTGTTTTAGTTCATGCTTCAACGCTTCGGGCATTATACAAGCAATTTCCAAAGTCTATTGAAGTGCAAATGATGCACGACAATGCAGGAGATTTTTGGTGTATTGCCGAAGATATTAGCGTGCCAGATATGGAAAAAAGAAGAGGTCCGAAAGCAAATTGGGGCAGTGTCGATGGCAAAGAAAGAAGAATTAAAAACCTGACCGATAACGCTGAAAAAACCCTCGGCGAATGGAATAAAATGATCGTAGTATGCAATGGTGACAAAATAAAAGTATGGGTAAACGACGATGTCGTAAATGATGGATTTGGAGCCACCGTTCAAAAAGGGCAAGTGGCTTTGCAAGCGGAAGGTGCAGAAGTGGAGTTTCGGAAAGTGGAATTGACGCCTTTGAAATGAGGCGTTAAACCGTAATTTTCCTATCCCTGGCAATTACTTTCCAAGCATCCACAACCATATTATCTTCCACAATTTGCACTTCTTTATGCAAAGCAACCGTTGGGCAAATGTGAATTGGAACACCGTACCAAACCTCTCCAACGGCATATTTACTCGTATTTTCAACTTGAACCACCAAATGTTCTTCACTTTGTCCGATAGAAATTATTTCTTCATTACTCAAAAATTTAATGCGTGGTAATGGGTTTTCGGCGGCAATAGCTTTATGCCCTAAATCAAGGCAAAGGTGCGTTTCGTTAATGATTGAAATGACTCGTGTAACAATAATTCCTGCCCAAAGAAAATCAAAATCGGGCATGGTTTCTTTGTATCCCGCATCCCAAAAAATGAAAGTGCCAGGACTCACTTCCACGTCTTCATGAGTAAGAGCGTACATTGAAAAAGTAGGTGAACCACCCACCACAATCTTCAATTTTTTCTCAGCAAATTTTTCAATTTCAAGTTGTAATAAAGCAATCAATTGAAAGACTTTTTCAGTTTTATGTTTTCGCTGTAAAACGTCCGTATCGTGAATGTGTCCGTCGTAAGCATGAATACCAATAATGTGGATTCCACTTAAATTCGAGGCTTTTTTGTATAAATCAAACGCATTTTCAACTGATACACCCGTGCGATTCATGCCTACATTTAGGTCAATATAAACCTCAATTTTATGTTCCGAAAAGCAATCTGAAAGGTCTTTTGCCGTATCAATATTATCAATCAAACCAGAAAATTTTGTTTCGGGATATTTTGTAATTAATGCCAGCAAACGCTTAATTTTCGGACCTAAAACTGGATAGGCAATCAACACATCTTTTGCCTTTGCCATGCCCAACATTTCAGCCTCTGCAATGGTGGCACATTTGAATTTGTGAATCCCTAATTCCATCATCATCGTGCTGATTTCCAAGAGTTTATGGGTTTTCACGTGGGGGCGTAATTGCTCAACGGAATGCACAAGCGAAATGGCTTTTTCGATGTTTTGTTTTGCTCTGTCTTTGTAAATCAACAAAGCGGGTGTGTCAATTTCTTTGATATTTTTTATGTCAAACCAATTCATAATTTTTTGTTTTTTTGTTTTGAGAAATTATAAATTTAAACGTACTGTATTTGACTTGGAGGAACTTCCCGAAAGTAGAAATAACTTTCGGGAAGTTAAACGGTAATCTTATTTTTACAATTTTCCTTAAATATCTATGAATAATCACTTCAACTCCTTTTTCGCCCTCAATTTTTGCTCCACAATATCAACTGGATATTTCAAGGCTAAATTCCTGATTTCGTAGCTAAATTCTTGGAAAGTTTCTTCCCACATTTTGGCTTCTTCTTCGGTGTATTTATAAAATCCTTTGGCATTCAAAACGCCCTTTCCACCCGATTGAACTACATCATCAATGAGTTTCGGAATCGTGGTTTGATTATTTAACGTTGGTAATAAATCCTTCATAACGGTGTGATAGGCAGGTACTCCCGTTAAATCCATCCACCTGAAAACGCCTACTAAAGTCATCCAATAACCAGGATTATTCCTGCAAGCCCTATCCACATCCTCAATGGTGGCGTACTCATTTTCTACTAAATAACAAGCCTCTCGATACATGGCATACATCAAACGATTGGTAATAAAACCCCGAATATCCTTCCGAACCAAAGTGGGTTCTTTTGCCCATTGGTACGATATTTCATAAAGATATTCTGCCGTTTCAACATTGGTTTTTTCCCCACAAATTATCTCTAAAAAACGAGTAGTGTGCGAAGGTTCAGCCCAATGAAGACCCATAAAACGGGCTGGATATTTCACTTCTTCTTGTAAAATACTGATGGGAATGGCAGAAGTATTACTGGTTAAAATTGCCTCTGGGGAGATAATAGCCTCGATTTTAGCATAAACCGTTCTCTTGATTTCAATATTTTCAAGCGTACATTCTATCACAATATCACAACCAATTAACTGCTCGTAATCTTCAGTAATAATGAGTTGTTTAAAGTAAATATCGGGTTGAACATTTGTCATTCCATCTTCAAAAGATTTCTGCAAATGAACACGGATTCGTTTCTCTGCATTTTCTAAATCGAGGGGTAAAGGAGCGATGGCAACGACTTTATGCCCCGCCATCAAAAGGCAAGTAGTGATGCTGCAACCCATCAAACCAAGTCCAACCACGCCAATCGTGATTTCGTTTGCGGCAGTTTTTTTGTTCATTATTTCATAGTTAATAAGTTGCCCTTCCACCCGACAAATCGAAGGTAAATCCAGTCGTAAAACTGTTTTCAGGAGACACGATATAAGTTACCAAATTGGCTGCTTCTTCCAGCGTTCCGCAACGTTTCATCGGTATTTTATCCGTCATATATTTCACTTGTTCCTCGGGCATGGCATCCACCAAAGCCGTTTGAATTACGGCGGGAGCTAAGGCGTTTACGGTGATGCCATTTTCTGCATATTCCTTTCCTTGAACCTTCGCCATGCCTATCACAGCGGCTTTTGAGGCAGAATATGCCAACATTCCAGCGTTTCCTTCTTTCCCCGCAATGGAGGCAATGTGCAGAATTCTTCCATAACTTTTCGCTAACATTACGGGCAAAACGTACTTAGAAGTATAATATGAACCCATGAAATTTATCTCGAAAACACGTTTCAAATTTTCCGTTTCGGTCAAGTGACTTTTGATGTTTGTTTTGCCAGTTATGCCCGCACAATTTACTAAAATATCAATTGTTCCAAAATCTTTTACGACTGATTTGATAGTTTCTTCAACTGTAATTTCGTCGGTTACATCGGTTTTATAAAATTTAATTTTAGATAAATTATCGTCAAGAAAAGATTGGAGTTCACGGATTTCAAGGTCGAGAGCAGCGATGCGTACATTAAGCGTCAATAGTTTTTTAACAATGGCGAATCCCAAGCCAGAAGCGGCTCCTGTGATGATGGCAACTTGTTGATTTAGAGAGTTTTGCTCCATAGGGATATAATTTTTAAAAATTCAATGTCTCAACGTCCGTAATTTGATGCGTATTTTTATCTTGCAAAAAAGCAATTACTTGGCAATTTGCTTTTTCTATATTTTTGGGAATCAATAAATTAACGTGATTTTTTTGAGTCGTTGATAATACCTTCTGCAAGACCCGTACTACGTTTACACCCATTAATTTTCTTCCTTCGTTTTCTCCGCTCAGAATGCTCGTTTCTGTACTTTTATTGACAAAAGTCACGTTTAATTGACTATTTTTAGGTAACGCTGACAAGTTTATGTCCAGATTCACAGCCTCATTTTTCCACTCAATATTTTCAAATTTAATGGTAGTTTTTGAAGTAAAATTTGACAATTTATTGAGTGTTTGAGCCATTTTATTACTGTCAGAACCCACGAATTCTTCTGTTCCATTTACCACAATTTGGGGCGTGTAAACGTTCGCACTGTTCATCCATTTGGCATACTCATATTGACGTTTTGTGAATTGAAATTGACTATATGGGTCTTTCCAACCCAATCTATCCCAATAGTCCACGTGATAGGTAAGAGCAAAGACTTTTTTACCCGATTTCTGAGCATCCAAAAGCGTTTTCTCAACCAATTTCTCAGCCGATGGACAACTACTACAACCCTGTGAAGTAAATAATTCTAATAAAATAAAAGGTTGATTATCAAGGGGTTGATATAAATTTTCTTGAATTTTATTCTTAAATGCAAAGAATAAAAGCATGATTAAAATGGAGAAAATAATGATGTGTTTCATGAGGAATTGAATTTTTTAATAAATGTAGAAATTTCTTCAATAGTAAGTTGTCATTTTGCAGACATTAAAGAAAAATGATGATTACTTAAAAAATATTCAATTAATATTCTTACACATTTTCCAAACACGATTTCAACGATTTATTTGAATAAAAAGGACTGCAAACAGAAATCATTTCAACTTTATAAATCAAGAAAATCTTGTTCTTATTACTCTATTTTAAACCGATATTAAACAACTTCAACTACATATTCCCCTACACTTTTCAAATAACCAATCGGCATAATAAATTCTTCTAAATCATTGGTTTTCAGTACGTTAATTACTTCTTGAACTTTATCTTTACTTACCGCAATCAACAAGCCACCAGAGGTTTGTGGGTCGGCTAAAATTGCCCATTTTTCTTCTGACATTTTGCCAATTTTATGTCCATAACTGTCTCTATTTCTGTTGGTTCCACCTGGCACTGAACCTTGTCCAATATATTCAAAAATGGATTCTGTGATTAATGGAATATTCTTAAAATCAATAACGGCACTCAATCCACTGCCTTCTGCCATTTCGGTTAAATGCCCCAATAACCCAAAACCTGTCACATCTGTCATCGCATTTACTGAACTTAATTTCCCTAATTCTTCGCCTACTTTGTTCAATTGCATCATTTGGTTTGCCGCCAAGTCTTTGTGTTCGCCTTTCAGAATATCTTTTTTCTCAGCGGTCGTCAGGATTCCAACGCCCAAAGGTTTGGTCAAAAACAGGACATCACCCTCTTGTGCTTTGTTGTTTTGCTTAATATTTTCAATGGGGACAATGCCATTTACTGCCAAACCAAAAATAGGTTCGGGTGAGTCGATACTGTGTCCACCCGCCAACGAAATACCTGCTTCTTTGCAAATACTTCTACTGCCATCAATGACCTGTTGAGCTACTTCGGGAGACAATTTATTGATGGGCCAACCCAAGATTGCAATCGCTAAAATGGGTTTGCCCCCCATCGCATAAACATCACTGATTGCGTTTGCTGAGGCAATTCTGCCAAAATTAAAAGGGTCGTCCACGATAGGCATGAAGAAATCGGTGGTCGAAATCAGAGCCGTTCCATTGCCCATATCCAAGACCGCAGCATCATCCTTGCTATGATTCCCGACAATCAATTTATCATTATCGGGCATGGCAATATTGCCTTTCAAAATTACGTCCAATACTTGCGGTGAAATCTTGCACCCGCAACCCGCCCCGTGTGAATATTGTGTTAATTTTATTTGTTCCATTTTTTATGTATGACAGGTTTCCAACCTGTCAATTGGACTACAAGAACAGGTTAGAAACCTGTTGATTGGACTATAAGAACAGGTTTCCAATCTGTTAATTGGACTACAAGAACAGGTTAGAAACCTATTCTACTTTATATTACTCATCAAAATATCTGTATTTATCTCATTATCAACCACTTGTGATTCAATTTTTTTGATTAATTCCTCTGGATTTTCACGATTGTATAACCCTTTTTCATACCATTTATCGTAGTATTTTAACAGGATTCTGAAACTTTCTTTTGGGTTATTTTCTAATAAAAAATTAATCGCATTTTTTGTTTCTAAACCGCCCAAACGTTTCTGAATTCGCATGATGGCAGTGACTAATTCCTGTTTGACAAGGTTACCATATTCTTTGGTTAAATAATCCAATCTTTCTTCAAAAGGGATGTCTATAAAATAAACCAAACTTTTACGCATATTGTGCCACATCGCCATCGGAATTTGCATATTTCCAATCCGCTGACTTTCATCTTCTAAGTAAATCGGAGTTGTTTCATCGTACCTTACCAATTCCATTCCCAACAAATTTTCAAACATTTCTTGCGAAGGTTGCGGGTTTTGACCAATACCTCCCAAAGCCGAACCTTTATGATTTGCCAAACCTTCCAAATCAATAATGGCTTGGTTATTTTTCTTTAAACCGTACAATAAAGGCGTTTTCCCTGACCCTGTAAAACCCCCAATTATCTTAAAATTGAACGGTTTTTCAAACTGTTGTAAAGTCCAATTTCGATAGGCTTTATAACCACCTTCCAACGTAAAAACTTGAAAGCCGTACAAATCCAACAACCAAGAAATTGCTCCACTTCGCATACCACCACGCCAACAATGCACGAGAATAGTTTTGGTTGTATGTGGTTCATTATCAGATACTTTCGATAATTTTTCAACTTCTTCAACCATCTTTCTCATCTTTGGTCCGAAGTAATCCAACCCAAATTTAATCGCATTTTCACGGCTTAATTGCTTGTATGCCGTTCCCACCACTTTTCGTTCTTCGTCCGTGAAAAGGGGCATACTGTGGGCGTTAGGGATATGGGCATACGCATACTCGCTCGGACTTCGCACATCAATGACCAAATGCGTTTTTGCAAGTTCCAAAAAGTCGTTGATGTTGATTCTTTTTACTGCCATAATGTTTACAAATAAAAAAGAACACCAGAATATGGTGTTCTTGATTTAATCTCTCTTAGATTTTTTCTCTCTCTTCTCTTCTTTCTTTTCTTTTGCGGTTTTCAGAGGCTCTTTTTTAACAGCCTTCTGCATTCCAGTTCCTTTTGCCATGACCTTGATATTTAGATATTAATGTTTGATTTTAAATTACGTAAAAGTAAAAATTATTTTTTGGAATGAATGTAATTTATTCCAAAAAGAATATTTTACCAAACAAAAGTACCAACGCTACCGCCTGACAACTGTGCTGTAACCCACTTATTTCTGTATTTTATATTAAAAGAAGCAACATCATTGCCATCATTTTCAACAATCAAAACCTTTTTGCCTGCGGGTGTTTTGAAGGCAACGGTTTGCAAATTTCCTGAGTTATTACTGGCAATACAAACGGAACCAACGGGTACAAATTTAGAAGCATGAGCAACGATATAATAAGCAACGTTTTTAGTAACGTTTGAACCTGAACCAATCGTTAATGCTCCCTTGCAAGTGGAACATCCGCCCTGTGTATGAGGACCAAAATTTAGGTCGTTTGCCAAGTTCCATTCCAAGGCATTTTTGCTCCAATTTCGCATTGAGCCTATGATTACGTTCTTTAAATGCCATTTTAAATCTCCCCCAAAATCGCCTTTTGAGTCGGTATATTGTTCCGTAAAATATACGTTTTTGTCAGGAAACGCATTATGAACAGATGACAACGCTCCAATTCCTCCTGCGTACAAATGGAAGGCTGAACCATCCACAAATGGACGTGCCTGAGCATCATTTAATACCGTTAATGGATAGTCTGGAACATCGCAATTGTGGTCGTAAGCAATGATTTTTGTGGTAAGATTTGCTGCTTTGAAAGCGGGTCCTAAATTCGTTTTGATAAATTCCGTTTGTTGTAAGGCAGTCATCACTAAACTCGGATTATTGTTGGGATTTAGTGGTTCATTTTGAGGTGTAATGGCTTCAATCGTAATGCCTTCTGCCTTCATTTGTTGAATATATTTGACGAAATATTTAGCATAAACGTCATAATAAATTGGTCTTAAACTACCTCCAACGAACGAATCTTTATCTTTCATCCAAACGGGTGCCGACCAAGGCGTGGCAATAATTTTGATTTTTGGATTAATCGTCACAATCTCTTTCAACAAAGGAATCAAGTCTTTTTTATCAGGATTTAAACTAAAATTTGTCAACCCTAAATCCGTTCCCCCATCATCATAAGTAAAAGGCGAATCATTCAAATCCGAAGCTCCAATGCTGATTCTTAGGTAATTTATGGAGATAGATTTCTCTCCATTTCCAAATAATTCTTGCAATAAATCTGCCTTTGCGGAGGCACTCATTTGGTTGATTACGTAGGCACTTCCGCCCGTGAGTGTATAACCAAATCCATCAATCGTTTGATATTGTTTTGTCGAATCTACTTCTATATCTGGATAAGTATTTGTGGTTGTTCCAAAGGTCAAAATAGTGGCTTGTTTCTGTAATAAAGCAGTTTGATCGCTTCGGGTAAGCCAAAAATCCATGTCGCTTGTGCCTACTGGTGGAAGAACAACGGGCGGTGTTACGGGTGGAGTTATGGGCGTAACTGTTCCTCCGCTGTCAGATTTTGAACAATTGAAAAGTAAGATAACAGTTGCAAAAAATGGAATTAAATTTTTCATACTTAAATATGTTTTTTTCATGCAAAGTCGCAAAGGATTATATTTTTAGGTAATGTTTTGCATCTCTGCGACTTTACGTGAAGATATACTTTACATAAATTTAAAATTGTACGTTAACGATGGAATTGGTGAACCAAAAATCGTTAATTGATAGGCATTCAGCCCCTTTTCTGACCTTAAATAAACGGAATAAGCATTGGCTCTTCCGTACAGATTATAGACTGCAAACGTCCAAGAGCCTTCCCAACGCTTCTTTTGCATACTCGGATTGCGAATCGTCCACGAGAAATCTAAGCGATGATAATCCTTGATTCTATCATTATTTCTTTCTACGTAATAAGGGTATTTTGCGTTATTATATTCCACAAAACCCTCTGGAACGGTGAATGGTCTGCCTGTATTATACACAAAAGTAAACCCAAATTCGTGATGCCCTCCCTGGGAAATACTCACGGTTGCATTGAAACTGTGCGGGCGGTCATAGTTGGTATTGTACCACTTTCCACCATTAATTTGCTCATCGAATCTATTGCTTAAATTGATTTGATTTAAGGCTCTTGAATAGGTATAATTGACCCAACCCGTCAATTCCCCTTTCTTTTTACTAACCATTAATTCTACCCCATACGCTTTGCCTTTTCCTTGCAAAGTCTGGGTTTCGATGTAGGGTTGAAATAAAAAATCTGCTCCTGGTTTGAAATCTAATACGTTTTCTGTACTTCTATAATAACCTTCCAACGAAAATTCGTAGATATTGTTTCTCGAATTTTTGAAAATTCCACCTGAAAATAGCTCACTGATTTGAGGTTTTATGTACGCATTACTTGTTGCCCAACGAGAAGTCGGTAGAGGCGTAGTGGTGTTGGAAACCACTTGCAAATATTGTCGCATCAAACTGTATCCAAGTTTAATTGAACTCAACTCTGAAAGCGAATATTTTAATGCAATTCGTGGCTCAAAACCGCCGTAAGAGGCAGCGGTTTCGTTTGATTTATAAACCGTTGAATCTGTTACACTTAAATCAGATTTTGATAAGGCAGGATTATAATTTCTCACCGTTCCGCCCAAAGTGTTATAGAACGAATATCTTAAACCGATTGAAAGCGTCAATTTCTTATTTACCGTAAATTCATCTTCTACATAAACGCCCGATTCTGTACTTCTCTCTTCGGGTACTGATTTATAATTTACACTTTTTGAACTGCCAGGATTTAAGATGCCTGGATTGATTCTATACATAATCGTACTGACTCCGCCCTCTAATCGGTGTTGTTCATTGAGGTTATAATTCAAACTTGTTTTTAATTGATTGTATAAAATGCCTGATTCTAAGGAGACTTTATTATCGGAATTTAATTCGGGCAGTAACGTTTTGGGATTATAGTCCGTATAAATGGCAGAAGTTTGCAGATTTAACTTTGAATTAAAAGCGTGAAACCACTTTAAAGCCGCATTTGTGGTCTGATAATCATATTGCGTTGAGGTCGCATTAACGTTGCCAATCGTTCCTAATAAATCAGTTTGGAAAAAATCTTTGCTCAAATATCCCGAAAATGTAAAGGTGTTGTTGGCATTCATTTTGTAGAATAATTTGGTAGCTACATCATAAAAATTAGCCTTGATATTCTGCAATTTCGGTGGTCCTAACTTAAAGAAAAAGTCATTGAATGAACCCCTTCCCGAAACCATAATTGATAATTTTTCTTTTATAATTGGCGTTTCAATCGTCAAACGGTTCGACACTAAACTGATTCCGCCCGTCATTTTAAATTTATCCAAAGATGGATTAACCATATTAATGTCAATAACTGACGAAGCACGACCGCCAAATTTTGCAGGAATTCCACCTTTGTATAATTCTAAACCAGAAACGGCATCGGAAGGAAAAATGGAGAACAATCCGAAGAGGTGAGTCGGGTTAAAAATGGGCGTATCGTCCAACAGGATAAGATTTTGGTCGGTTGTTCCCCCTCTAATATTCACACCATTGGCGGCTTCTCCCACGGACGTAACGCCTGGAAGCATCTGCAAACCCCTCAAAACATCAGTTTCGCCCATCATGGCAGGAATCTTTTTAATGGCTTTGATGCTGAGGGCAGAAACGCCCAAAAGTGGTCGAGCAACGTTGCCATTAATTGCCTGACTATTCACCGTGACTTCATCCAATTCTTTGGCAACATTAATGAGGCTAACCGCTAAATTTACTTCAGTATTTTTCATGACTAATTTCTGCCGAAAGGTTCTATAACCTAAATGACTAATCGTGAGAGCGTATTCACCAGGAGGTAAAAAAAAAGAATGTATTCCTTCATTATTAGATGAAAGATTTGCCCTTCTTGAGTCAATTTTAATTACTACGTCTTTTAAAGGCATGTTATCACTCGAATCTTTAAC
>JANXML010000019.1 GCA_025354645.1 Arcicella sp.
ATTGGTTTATCGAAACTCCGATTCGTACCTCGCAATGACAATTATCTGTGGTCTAATATCGTTTACTTACCTCTTTAATCTCATACTCCTGAATCAACGCAGGATTTTCGGGAGAAAGCGTGAAACTTACTTCAATATTTCCTTTCTCTCCTTCCATCACAAAAGCCCCACGAAGATTATTTTCAGGAACTATCTCGTTGATTTTCAGTATTTTGCCAACTTTATTAAAAATCCCTTCCGCCTCTTTCTTCAAAGAATTCGGAAAATAATCTAAGAAAAAATTCTCCGCAAAAATACCCGAAATCTCCGCATTTTTCCAGGCTGGCAACAAACTGACTAATGCCGATTGCCGTTGTTTTAAGATTGCAGAAACCGCCAAGGGTTTTGGTTTTAGATGTGCCAAGGCTATCAAAGTATCTAAAATTTGTCCGTCTAAGCCACTCACGGGAGCATACGTTCGATTAGAGAATGCAATAATTCCGATGCCATATTGCGGCAGTATTTTCCAATTACTACCAAACCCAGGCAGTCCACCCGAATGTCCAATCTCTACGATTTTATTGGCGTTTTGCATCCACCGCAAACCGTATCCGTATGCAGCAACAAAAGGCATTAGTTTACCATTCGCATTTTTATTTTCAGGATTAAAAGCAATGATATTCCAAGGCTGGTGCATTTCTCGCAAAGAACTACGCTTCAAAACGGGCGACTCTTTCGCATCCGAAACTGCATCTGAAAGATGAAAGGCAGTATATTTCGCAAAATCATCCAACGTTGTGAGCATTCCACCCATCGCACCATAAGCACCATCGCCCAACATCGGTTGCTCTACCCAGTTTTCATCCAAATATCTATAACCCTTAACCAATTGATTTTGAGGCACTTTTGTATAGTCCCAATAGGTGTTTACCATTTCCAAAGGCTTCAAAATATTGTCGTTAATGTAAGTTTGGTACGTTTGCCCACTTATTTTTTTGATGATATATCCCAACATCGCAAAACCCATATTGCTGTATTCATAAGCCGTGCCTGGTGTATTGGAAAACGAAATGCCTTTTTTGAACATTTTGAGCATCGTTTCATCCGAAATTGCCAATTGACGATCGCCCCAAGGATTGTCTTCTGGAAAACCTGCGGCGTGAGACAATAAATGTCGAACAGTGATTTCGGGCGAATCAATAGAGAATTTTTGTCCTTTTAATTCTGGAATGTATAAGTAAACGGGGTCATCTAAACGCAGTTTATTGGCATCTCGTAGTTGCAAAATTGCCATCGCCGCAAAACTTTTGGTCATGGAAGCAATTCGATAAACTGACGTATTATTGGCAACAGTTTTTGTGGTCGTATTGATGATTCCAGTATTACCCGAATGAATTAATTTTCCATCCACCACCAAGCCATAAACCAAACTTGGCAGATGCTGTTTCTGGGCAAAATCCTTGCAAATTTGGTCAATCGTAGGGAAATAAGTTTTGATAGAGTCAAATTGATTTAAGGGACTTTGAGCTTTAATAATGACGACTGAGAACGTTAATAAGATGGTCAATAATAGATTTGATTTTTTCATATTATGGAAAGTTTTAATATCAAATTGAAGATTATATGATTTTAAGTTAAAATTAACTGAATAATATCAGAATGCAGAATGTCAGGAGATTATCCTGACATTCTGCAACGCTACCGATTTTTTTGATATAAAACTATAATTTCAAATCTTTAATTATTTGCTTTGTTAAAACATCATTAGCAAAAGCCGTTGGATGACCATCATGAGGAATGTTGTAGCCTTTGGCTGTGGGATTAAATAATTTTCGATAATCCAGGTATTTTATTTTCTTCTTTTTAAGATATTCAATAATTTTTTCATCGGCTTCATAATCTTTCTGATTTATTGACGGATACATCACCACGTAGAATTTATCGTTGCTAAATTTTTTTTGAAACTCCTTAGAAACTTCTTCCAAAACTCTTCCCGTTAATTCAAAGTGCTTATCTCCAAGTTTGAAAGGATGTCCAATATTAAAATACCGACAGAATCCATTTTCCCCCATTCTTTTATAAATAGAACTTCGTTGGGGATGAGCATCCTTGAAAAGTCCTTTGTAAACCAAATTTTCATCTTCAATTTCAAAACAAGGTGCTTTCCCTTTATTTATCATAAAATTACTCATCGAACCAATTGTTCTGTTAATGTGGTCGTGGATAAAAATATAGAAACAGATACCATCTTTTTGACTAATAATCTTATTTAAAGAATCATGTTGAAGTTTGATTAACGCTTGATTTGGACCATAACCACTATATCCAAAATTATATCCTTTAAATGTTTTAGTATTTTTAGAAAAATAAAAAGGGATAGTTTCATCATCATTCAACCCATCTCCAAAGGTGAATGAGCAACCTAAAAAAGCAGCAAATTTTTTGTTTGTCGATAAACTATCTGGCGTAACACGATGCCCATGACCGTCTAAATGATAAGCCATGTTGTAGATGAGCGTATCAAGAAATATTTTTTTTCCCGAATTGAACACATTATTATTAGGTCTATACCCAAGAAGGGTATCAGAATGAATATCTTTGAAAAGTGTCCCTGTTGTGAATGGAACGGGTTTTTTAAAGAATTTTCTAAAATAAATATCATAGAAAAATCCAATAATAACCAGAAGAATGGTCACCGTTATGAAGGAAATAGAGATATTAACAAGAAATGCTTTTGCTTTATTAAACATAAAAATTGTGTTCCTAATCGTGATTGAAATAAAATAAATGAGTGGATTAGAAATTTATTTCATCAACATTTTTTGAAAATATTGATTTTTAAAATAGGTAATAAATAATCGTATTTGAGCATTCGTCGTTTCTACTTTTTAGACAAATAACGCAATGCAGACTTTACATTGAACAGTATTAACTAATTGGTAAAATACCCGTTGATCATACAATTTATTTTTAATGTAATCAACAATTATACCAACATAAAATGGGATAGATGTTGAAGAACGCAATCATCTCTTTATTCAAAACGACTTAATTTACTGGATATTTCACAAGAAAATTTTATTTAATCACCAATTTCTCAATCAGCAAAATCATAATATGAATCACTTTAATATGAATCTCTTGAATGCGGTCGGCATACCCAAAATGTGGCACTCTGACCTCTACATCCGCTTTTCCTGCTAATTTCCCTCCATCTTTACCCGAAAAAATAATCACTTTCATACCCTTTTCACGAGCAGCTTCCACGGCTTTTATAATGTTTTCAGAATTGCCACTGGTTGATAATCCTAATAAAACATCGCCTTGATTTCCAAGCCCTTCGATGAAGCGTGAGAACACATATTCATATCCATAATCATTACTGACACACGAAAGATGCGAAACATCCGAAATGGCAATGGCAGCCAAAGCCTTCCGATTATCACGGTAACGCCCTGATAATTCCTCGGCGAAGTGCATGGCATCACAGTGCGAACCACCATTACCACAAGAAATTATTTTATTTCCAGATTGCAAAGCCGAAGCCATCAAGCGAGCTGACGCTTCAATGTCAGCGATATTTTTTTCATTGGAAAGAAAATTTTGAAGGACTATTTGAGCTTCATTTAGCTCCTGAGAAATGATGTCAAACATTTTATAATTCTATAAGTTTAATCAAAATTACAAAATACTGTTTATGAAAAATCATAAGGCAAAAAAAAACCTGACTTGGCGGGTCAGGTCACGTAGCTAATCACAGTTACGAGGTAAAATGTTGTTAGGTGTAGGCTATTACTAATTTCTGAAATACCACTTTCGAAATATAATACAAAGCAAACCTATAAAATGGGATTTGTCAATAGTCGTTTTTCTATCATTTTTTGAGAGTACATAGTCGTTTTCTACTAATTTAAGGGGTTTTGTATAGTAGATTCAGCTTTTAGAAGAAAGAGGATAGAGAAAAGAGATTAAATATAATGACTTGAAAATAAAAACAGGCACACTCGAAGGAATGTACCTGTTTAATTGTGTATGCTGAATTCTTCTAATTTCTAACCTCTATTACATAACCTTTTAAAACCTACCCATAATAATTTTTCTGAGAAATGGCGTATTGTAACAAGATACTTTTTCCCCCTTTCAAATCTAATTTTTTTCTAATATTTGCTCTATGATTATTGACTGTATTAGAAGCAATGTTCAAGATGTCTGCAATTTCATCATTCGTTTTTCCCTCGGCAACTAAACTCAATATACGATTTTCTTGGTCAGATAATTTGTTGTTTTTAATGGGCTTTAAAGGTTGCTGATTATCCATTAAAAAAAGTGAATTGCGGGTAATGTGACAGAGAAATTTTGAACCATTTATGACCGCTTTTACACAAGTTAACAATTCTTCTAAATCCGTATTGGTGTTCAAATAACCCATGACGCCCTTTTTAATGGCAGTTAGAGCATCTTCTAAATCCGTATTCCGAGTATAAAGAATAATTTTTGTGGAGGAATTAACATTAAGATTTTCTAAGACTTTCAGATTACTCATACCCGACAAACTACTCCCCAAAATCAAAATTTCTGGATTATATTTTTGCAGATTTTCTAAGGTTTCAGCGAGTGAAGATGATGTAGCTTTCACTTCAAAACCTTCATGAATCAAAGCATTTTTAATGGCTTCGACCATTATTTTTTCTTGTTGGGCAATGATAATTGAGGTAGGATTCACGTTTGTATTTTCTTTGTGGTATTTTATTTATAAACACAAAGTACGGAATTTTTACAGAAAAACTCCACTTCCATAGTTGATTCTCATAAATATTCTAATTTTTTTCGGTATGCACTTAATTTGAAAAGTTTTGTTGTTAATTTAACTGTAAAAATGGTAAATTGATGGAAGACTTACATAAAAAAAAATCTTTAAATTACGAGATAATACTTTTTGATGGCGTTTGTAATTTTTGCAACGCTTCCATTAATTTTGTGATTGATCATGATTCTGAAAAACACTTCAAATTTGCTCCTTTGCAATCAGAAATTGGGCAAGAGATTTTAACGAAATTTCATAAAAATACAGAAGACTTTGATTCTGTTATACTCCTGAAAGACAATCAGTTATATGAAAAATCAGAGGCGGCTTTGGAAATAACTAAACATCTTTCGGGCTTCTGGAAATACCTTTCTATTTTCAAAGTATTACCAACCTTTTTTCTTAATTTTTTCTATGATATTGTTGCCAAAAATCGTTATAAATTTTTTGGAAAATCCGAGACTTGTCGTATGCCCACGGCTGAGTTGCGGGAAAGATTTTTATAACTCTTTTATTAATTTAAAAAAACTACAATTTACTACTAAATATGGATGATGAACGTAACAAAATAAAGTCCTAAAAACATGATACAACAATCGACCTTAGATTTTTTTGAGGAAATTAAAACGAACAATAATAAAATATGGTTCGAACAAAATAAGCCTAAATATGAAGCTGCGAAGGCAAATTATCTTAATTTTATTGAAGAACTTTTAGTTGAAATTAGGGAAATAGAGCCAATTCATGAGAAAGATTTGAAGAAATATGCTTCTCGTATTTATCGAGATATTCGATTTTCCAAAGATAAAAGTCCTTATAAAAATTGTATTAGTGGCTTAATTGAAAGAGCACCCGATTATAAAAAATGCCCATTTTATATCGATATCCAGCCTGGAGGCAGTTTTATGGGTGGTGGAATCTGGCAACCCGAACCTGAATTATTGAGCAAAGTCAGGCAAGAAATTGACTACAATAGTTCGGAATTTAACAAAATAATTCGCATATATCCCGATAATGGTTTTTATTGTATAATAGTCTGATTATCAGGCACTTGTATATACTTGTAAAATTTGCACTTTTTAAAGATAAACAGTTTTTGAAAAATCCTCTCGCCAGTCATCGAGAGGATAAAGAATCAGAGGTTTATAGTTACCGATTCTTTTGATAAAAATTTGTAAAGGAGAAAAGTTCCTACCAAAAACATTACTGTTTTTAGTGCTTTTGCTTTATTTCCTACAAATTGTGCCAATAAATTACCTTTATAGGTAAAATTTATTGAATTCTGGTTACGGCTTGATGTTGCCATAGTTTTAAATGAAAAGAATTTTAAAGGCAGGGGTGTAGAAAAAGTCTGCCATATTCTAATCAGGACAAAACTAAGAATTAAAAATTACAAAAACCATTATCGGGATATATGCGAAATAATTAATAAAAAATCGTTCGTTGATTTATTCGGTAAAATATCAGGAGAATCGTTAGTCCGTCCACCAAAAGGCTATGAAGCAGACAATCCTAATATTGAATTATTGAAGTTGAAACAATACATCGTTCATCGAAATTTTAGTGACGATATGGTTACTTCCAAAGATTTTATTAAGGAATTAACCACCTGCTACAAGGAGGCATTACCGTTTTTTCATTTTTTTGATGTAGTAAAGAATGAGTAAGAAACATCCATTAATTATGATTATTCAATAACAAATCAAGCGTTACAAAGGATAAATATTGCTTAAAATTTCCACTAAATACGCCAACATCACCCAAAAATTTATTATTGAGTTTCAGAGGCAAACCACCTTCCAAAATAAAAAATTTATTGAAATTTTGGGTAAAGAAAGTTTTAAACCCTCTTCATTAGAACTTGAAGATTTTTTAAAAATAATTTAAGAAAATAAGGTAGATTTCAGCCTAATCAATGCACAAAAAAAGGCATCAACTCAACTTATTTGCCAACCCTTGAGAGCATAAAAATTGACTATTTATGAAAATTAAGTACATTTAATTTCTTTGATACAGTGGTTGTACGCTCATAAGCAATTTTTTAATTTTTATTGGAGATTAGTAATTAGTGATTGGTTAATTTTGTGATAAATCATTCACTCCATAAATTTTTGCTTGGTGAGTTTTACTAATTAACTTTCACCAAACACTATTCACTAAAATAATGAAAGCATACGTTTTCCCAGGTCAGGGTTCACAATTTAGAGGTATGGGCAAAGACCTGTACGACAATTCAGCAACCGCCAAAGCTCTTTTCGAGCAAGCCAACAATATTTTGGGCTTCCGCATCACCGATATTATGTTTGAAGGAACAGACGAAGAACTCAAACAAACCAAAGTAACTCAACCCGCAATTTTCTTGCATTCGGTTATTTTAGCAAAGGAAACCGCTGATTTTCAGCCAGATATGGTTGCGGGGCATTCATTAGGCGAATTTTCCGCCCTTGTTTCAGCGGGTGCATTAACCTTTGAAGATGGACTGAAATTAGTGTCCGCCCGTGCCTTAGCTATGCAAAAAGCCTGTGAAGCCAATCCTTCAACGATGGCAGCCGTTTTGAACTTGGCGGATAACGTTATTGAAGAAATTTGTGCTTCCATTACTGACGAAATCGTGGTGGCAGCGAACTATAATTGCCCAGGACAAGTAGTGATTTCGGGTTCAAATGAAGGCGTGGCAAAAGCGGGTGAAAAATTGAAAGAAGCGGGTGCAAAGCGTGTTTTGCCTTTACCCGTTGGTGGAGCGTTCCACTCGCCCTTGATGCAACCCGCCCGAGAGGAATTGGCGGCTGCCATCGAATCAACGCACTTTGAAAGCCCTTCTTGCCCGATTTATCAGAACGTAAATGCTCAACCTTCACAGGATGTGGCAACCATAAAAGTCAATTTAATCGCTCAATTAACGGGGGCAGTTCGTTGGACACAATCGGTGCAAAATATGATTGCCGATGGAGCAACAACTTTCGTGGAGTGTGGACCTGGTAAGGTTTTACAAGGATTGGTTAAGAAAATTAATACGGAAGTTGAGACGGCTGGGGTTTGACGGAGAACGGTAAAGGGTGAACGGAAAACGGTTCAATTCAGAAGTTAAAGAATTTTTTTTATTCAGTTTTCTTTAATATTCAGGCACTTACAGATTTAGAAAAGAAAAACTTGATTTTTTTTCTTTTTTCACTTGACTAATAATCTTAAAAAGCGTAATTTTGCATCAGAAATCCAGACGACGAGAGTAAAAAGGAAATTAGATTGACCGATGGTGTAATGGTAACACAACGGTTTTTGGTATCGTTATTCATGGTTCGAATCCATGTCGGTTAACAAAACCTCTCAGAAATGGGAGGTTTTTTTGTTGTAATCCGATGCTTCCGCATCGAACTTGATATTTTATAAATGATGCGGAAGCATCGGATTACAGCCCCTTCCTCTTCTTCCGACCCTTATACAACCTCGGATTCGATTGAAATTCCTTCTCTTCCAATTCCTTTTTGTCTTCCTCTTCCCGAGTTTTGAAAAGATAATCATCATCATCCATAATTGGCGATTCTTTTAAGGCTTTCCAATCAAATTTTTCATCAATTGGGGTTAATGCTTTTTGTGGGTCAAAAACACGTTTATCTACGTTTACAGCATCGTAGAGCGTAAAATCAGCTTGGTCAGTAAAGAAATCTGATAGGTCGGTTGCCCCTGCATCGTACTGATTCAAATACGGTACACCCAACACATTCCACATCGTTTTGAAAATACTGCCAAAACTATAATGCTGGTGACCGACATAGTTTCTCTTGGCGTAAGGTGAATAAATCTGCAAAATACTGCGGTGTGCATCAACGTGATCAATACCGCCTTGCGAGTCGTCTTCGGTTACTATAATTGCCATATTTTTCCAGTAGGGCGTATGACTCAAAAACTCCACCACTCGCCCAACCGCCAAATCATTATCAGCCATATAACTTTCTCTGAACGGAAAACCTGCTTTTGGTCTTTCACCCGCTCCGTGGTCATTTGGGAGCATCAAGGGTATTACTTGGGGCATGGTTTTACCTTCGCCCATAAATTTTTTAGTAAAATCTTTGATGAAAACATCAGCCCTGAATTGGTCGGGGATTGCCATATTATAGGTCGGAAATTGCCATTCGGTATTTTTGTACATGGCGTTGGGCAAAGGATAATTTACGCCGTATTTTTCTCCCCCAATTTTCATAGTCGAATCGTTGTAATTACCCTCTTGTTCAGTCGTGAATCCGTAGTTGTGAAAAGTGATATTATGCCTTTCAAAATGCTCCCACATCGAACCATCCTGATTATAATCTTCGGGATAAAAACTACCCGATGAACCAATTAAGGCAAAATGTCCTGGGGCTTTGGATTCTTGCTTGTATTCACGCTTACCTCCGTAGGCGGCAGATACGTGCGTTTCCATCCACTCATTAGGATAAACTCCTGATAACCAACGATGTCCATCGGCAGAATGGTCAGAATCAACATAAAAATTATCAGCAGTTCCGAATCTTTTTGCCAATGCTAAATGGTTGGGCATGACGGTACATTTGCTGATTTTTTGCGTATTTTCCTTGTTTGTAAACGAAGCATTTACGCCATATCGGGCAATGGAAGGGTCGCCATTTCCTTGCTTAATTTGTCCGAAAACTTCATCATAGGTTCGGTTTTCTTTGGAAATATAGACGATGTATTTGATGGGCGATTCTTTCTCTTTTGGATAGCTTGGAATGGGATTATTTCCAGACTTTTTTTGCTCTTTAAATTTGAAATTATAGGCAATAACTTTCTCTGTTTCAGCTCTCAAATCTTCATCTTTTGGAATTTCCAAAACCGTTACGGAACCTTTCATCAAACTACCAATATAACTTCCCTCCGCCCCGACTTTAAAAGCTGAACCTCCGTTTGGTCCTGAGCCAAAACCTTTGGCATTTGCCACGACTAATTTGGTATTATCAGCACTGACTTTTAGTTTGGAAGGAAACCAACCTACTGGTAAATGTCCTATGGTTTTCATGGAAGCAATATCAATCACGCCAACGGCATTTATACCCGATTCTGCTACGTAGAGGCGTTTTTGGTCGGGCGAAAGAGCTAATCCAAAAGGGATTACGCCTTTCCAACGCCCCAATCTTTCATCTAATTGTAGGTCGATGGTGTTGATTACTTTGCCTAATTTGGGGTCAATTACCGAAATATTATCGTTGTTTCCGTTACTCACAAAAACGTATTTATCAGTGGCTACTAACGAGTTTGGACTCGACCCGCCAACGGCTGGGATTCCATCAATTTTTTCACCGACCAAAATCCCTGTCTTGATTTTTGAAACGACTTTTGTTTGAGATTCGGAAAGGTCATAAGCCCAAACTGAGAATGATTCAGGCACATTTGGGTCGCCTAAACCTGCTACTTCTTTGCCGTCAATGGTTGTGCCTTCGAGCATTTCTTTTGTGCCAAAACCAAAGGGCGGTTTTTTCAGATACGTCTCTTTATTTTTTGGGTCAAGGTTTTTGACCAAACTATATTCAAACATTCCCACATTGGCAACGTACAAAGATTTTTCATCGGGCGAAAGGGTGATTCCAAAAGGATAACGACCCGTTTTTATATTCGCCATAACAGCCCTTTTCTTTACATCAATTATCACAATTCTGAAACCAATCTGGTCCACCACATACAGTTTTGAACCATCGGCGGTCATCGTCATATCACCCAAATATCCATCCGAATAATCTTGGTTATCTAAGGAAATATTACAATTTATCTCTCCTATTTTTTTACCCGATTTTATCTCAAAAATAAAGACTTTATTCGTCTGTCCACCTGCCACATACACAAGGCGGTTATCGGGAGAAATTGCCAAACCCATAAACACCGCCGATAGCAAATTGTCATCCGTTTTAGGCGTATTTGGGATTTGTTTGATGAAGGGTTTATCGGTAAATATATTTTGTAAAATACTGATAGAGAATGGATTAGTACCAGAATTAGCGGTAACGATAGTCTTTCCATCGGGACTCATCACTAAACCATAAGGATGCGGAGCAATGCGATATGTTCTGCCCAAAGGCTTAATAATTCGACCATTTGGAATGATGGTTTCACCGCTTGGATTTACCACGCAAAAGCGGTCAGCAGCAGGGGCAGAAATACGCCATTGGGCTTTTATAAAAATTGGAATAGTACAAAAAGAAAGGATGAATAAAAATCGCTTCATGGGTTCTGGATTTGTTAGAAACGAAATTTAGGATTTAAGTTTTTGAATGGCTAATTTTTGAGATTATTATTTGGTTAAGGATTCGTAAAGTTCATTTGTCATAATTAATTCTAAAAAGCCTTTTTTTAACAGTCCAGCCATCAATTTTTTATCTCCCGTCCAGACTTTACAATCAAAAAACAGACAAAATGCAATGTATGGAGTATCCTTCTCATCAATTCTTTTGGTTAATTCAAAGGCTTTTTCCCAAGCCCAATCAGGAATCTGTTCTTCTGAAATAAATTTAATGTTTTTCTCTAATTGAAATTCAATTTCCTCAACTTCTTAAAGAGAAAGTTTTGAAATTTTCATTAATTTGGAATGATATTTCTTTATTTCAACTCTTAAAAAATTGGGAGCAATTAATTCTAATTTATCTTGATTTATTAGTAAATCTGCAATCTTACCATTTGTATTCAGAATTGCACTAAATACAAGATTTGCATCCACAATTACTCTCATTCTTTGATAAATCGTTGTTTATTTTTTTGCCACCAGCCATCATTCAGTTCATCCGCTAAATTGTCTGCATCGCTTTGTTTAGCTTGAATATTAGCGGTTGCTTCTAAATATTTAGCATAGTTCAGAAGACATTGTAAACCAAAAGCATCAATCCCGCTTGACAAAACGATATTGATTTGATTTGTACTTGTGCGTGCAATGGTCATGTTATTGAATGTTTTTTTACAAATCTACTGGATTTTATTGATAAATAGAAACCTTAAATCTTTCGAAAAATACTGATAATTTCTGACCACGAACACAATAAAAATCGTTTCATGGGTTTTAGGTTTGATTGAAACGAAGTTTCTAATTTTGGTTTTTGAATGGCTAATTTTTGGGATTATTTTTTTGTTAAATTGGTCGCTTGCCTTTTTTAAAACCATTTTATTTTCAAAACTATCATGAGCCGATTAATTCCTGTATTCGGCTCAAAAAATTCTCCTTTTTGAGCCGATTAGCTCCAAAACATCACAAAATCGTTTTTCCCTGATTAATTCCGTAAATTTGCAAAAATGGTTTGAACGTTGTGAAGTAACTCCACTATGGATTAAACCTTAACAACGTTATCCTTACAATATGTCATTTGAATCACTAAATCTTATTGAACCCATCCAAAAAGCCTTGACGGCGGAGGGTTATACAACGCCTACGCCCATTCAAGCGCAGGCAATACCCATTATTTTGCAAGGAATAGACCTTTTGGGCGTGGCTCAAACGGGTACGGGAAAGACGGCAGCTTTTGCCATTCCAATTCTTCAATTATTACACAAAAATCATACTTTCCATAAGGGCAAACGCTCCATAAAAGCCCTCATCATTACGCCTACGAGAGAATTAGCCATACAAATTGATGATAGTTTTGAATCGTACGGAAAATATACTGGACTTACGCACACCGTCATTTTTGGGGGCGTAAAACAAGGAAAACAAACCGATGCTTTGCAAAATGGGGTCGATATTTTAGTGGCAACGCCTGGCAGATTATTGGACTTGATTAACCAACGATTTATCTCTTTAAAAGAAATTCAATTATTCGTTCTGGACGAAGCCGACCGTATGTTGGACATGGGTTTTGTGCATGATATTAAAAAAGTACTTGCTATTCTTCCCGAACGCCGTCAGTCGCTTTTTTTCTCGGCAACGATGCCTCCTGAGATTCAGAAATTATCGGATAGCATTTTGTATAAGCCTCAGAAAGTGGAAGTTACGCCCGCTTCAACCACGGCTGATACCATCAAACAAGCTCTTTATTTTGTGGATAAAAATAATAAAAATGCTTTGTTGTTGGATATTTTGCAGGATAAAACGATTGAAACAGCGTTGGTTTTCACTCGTACAAAACACGGGGCAGATAAAGTGGTGAAAGTTCTATTAAAAAGTAATATCAAAGCCGAAGCAATTCACGGAAATAAGGCTCAAAATGCTCGTCAGCGGGCTTTGGAAAATTTTAAGGCGAAAACTACCCGTGTTTTAGTCGCTACGGATATTGCCGCCCGAGGCATTGATGTGGACGATTTGGCGTATGTGATTAACTTTGAAATGCCAAATATTCCCGAAACTTACGTACACAGAATTGGTCGGACGGGACGTGCAGGGGCAAATGGAACGGCTTTTTCATTTTGCGAGACCGAAGAAATTCCGTACTTGAAAGATATTCAAAAATTGATTGGTAAGAAGATTCCAGTAATCGAAAACCATGATTATCCGATGAGTACCACGCCCGTCGTTGATGTGCCAAAACCACCACAAAATCAACATCAAAACAGAGGGGCAGCCAAACCAAATGAGGCGAATAAAGGGAAGAAGGTATGGTTTAAAAGGAAGTAAATGATTATTATTATTCAAATTAACAATTTGTAAAATATATTTGACGATGAGGTTACACGGAGAGCCACTGAGTTTAACAAAGGAGAACCACAGAGAAAAGTTAATTTTTTTCTCTGTGGTTCTCTTTTTTTTCTGTGGCTCTCTGTTTAACCTCATATCCTCAAATGAAACTCTAATTGACCACCACAACAGAATTCCAATCGCCCGCAGGTTTATACGAAATCTTATTGGCTGGGTCGTTTATTTTTACCTCATCTTCAATCATAAACTGATAGTAAAATACGCCCTTCGGTAACCTGACTTTACATTCCCAAATGCCATTTTCAGTTTTATACAACACATTTTTATCGTGCTGATATTGGTTAAAATTTCCAATCAAAGCCACTTTTTTTGCCCCTTCATAACCCGTTAATCTGAAAGTTATTACTCCATCTTTCTGATTACCCAAAGTTTCCGCTTGCACATTTAACGCATTCATTTTCAAGGCTTTATCAAAATACTTATTCGCTTTTTTCACATCTCCTCCGACTGTGTAGGCACTTGCAAGACTTGCATTTGCGGTTTCTGAGTTAGGAAATTCTTCTTGATTTAATTGAAAGATTTTAATTGCTTCATCCGTATTCCCTTCGTTCAATAATTGGTATCCTAAATCGTCCAAAGTCTTTTCTGTTAGATAGAAATTTAGGTCATTTTTTAGATTTTTGTACTGTTTAATTCCCTCTTGAATTCCTTGTTTTTCAATCGTATTTTTCAATCTTTCCGTTAAATTTTCAGCCTTCGAGATTTGGAAAGTGATTAACAATAATAACAAGGCGAAAGTAGTTGTGATAGTTTTCATTTGCTTAAATGTTTAAATTGTGAATTGTTTGATGGTTCAAAATTCAACTTTTTATAACACTTCATATTCTTGAAATCTGCCAAAAACCTGATATTGACCGCCAATACAAAAGTTAAAATTTGGCGGATAAAAATGGGTTGTTGGCGGATAAATGAGTTGGTAATTGTTTGTAATAACATAATTTAGGAGAATAAAATAGGAACATTCCCATGACCAAAAAATATCTCATTTCCTTACATATTCTTTTCTGGATTCTGTTTACTTTGGTTGGTAGTTTAATTGATACTATCGGAAATCATAATGGCGTTTTCACGCTTGAATGGTGGATTGGAGATGTTTTTTGTATTTTTTTTGCGAGTTGGCTCATCCGTTCTATCATCGTTTTTTATGTTGCCCATTGGTATTTTGATTGTTACTTTTCCTTAAAAAATCTTATCATTCATCTCTTTGCTTTTATCCTATTGGCTGCCTTGGGAGTTATGTTTCGTTATTTTGTGGATGAAATCATTCTTGCACCTCTTTTAAATAACTGGAATTGGGGAAAAAATGCTTCATTAGGTATGTATTTTGGTAGAGATTTTAACACACAAATCCTCTTGGTTTTATGTGCTTTTTTGATAAAATCTATCCGAGATTTTTTTAATAATGAAGCCCTAAAAACCGAGAAAATTACGATGGAATTAGCTTATTTAAAATCGCAAATTAATCCTCATTTTCTGTTTAATACCATGAATAATCTCTACGGATTATCCCTTTCAGAACCCGAAAAAACGCCCGATGTAATCCTAAAAATTTCAGAAATGATGCGGTATATGCTCTACGAATCCGATGAAGAACGAGTACCCTTGACGAAGGAAATTGAGTACCTAAATTCCTACATAGAACTCGAAAAAATACGGTATGAAGGAAAAACTTTTGTGGATTTTACGGTGGAAGGAAATACGAATCATCAACGCATTGCTCCGCTTCTATTGATTTCTTTTGTAGAAAATATTTTTAAACACGGAAATATTCAAGATGCTGAAAATCAAGTAATTATATCATTAAAAATTCAAGAAAATCAATTAATATTTAAGCAAAAAAACACCGTTGCCATTCGTGAAAAAGATAAAATGGGTGGCTTGGGATTGAAGAATGTGGAACGTAGATTATTTTTACTTTATCCCAATAAATATACACTAAATGTGAAGAATGAAAACGGAATTTATGAGAGTGAATTAACCCTGAAACTGTTATGATTAGAGCCATTGCCATTGATGATGAACCCCTTGCTTTGCGAGTGATTGAAGCCCACGCAAAAAAGGTGGAAAACCTCGAACTCGTTCTCACCACAACCAATGCCATCGAAGGACTTTTGGAAGCACAAAGTGGCAACATTGATTTGGTGTTTTTAGATATTCAAATGCCAAGTTTGACGGGTATTCAATTTATGCAAATCTTACAGGGAAAATGCAAAATAATTCTCACCACTGCCTACACACAATACGCCCTCGAAAGCTACGAGCATAATGTGGTAGATTATTTATTGAAACCCATTTCTTTTGATAGATTTCAGAAGGCAGTTGATAAAGTGGCTCTTGAAAATAAAGCTAATTCTGAGGTGAATATTCCTTCAATTAATAATTATCAGCCTGATTGTATTTTTATTAAAACTGAATATAAACTCTTGAAAATCAACCACTCAGATATTCTTTACATAGAAGGTGGAAAAGATTATATCACCGTTTTTACGAAAACCGAGAAGATTTTGAGTTTGAGTAGTTTAACAAAATTGCAAGAATCATTGCCTCATCCACAGTTTCTGAGAGTGCATAAATCGTATATTGTTTCTTTGGATAAAATTGAGTCCGTTGAAAGGCAACGCATTTTTATGGGTAAAATGGTTATTCCGATTGGAGATACCTATAAAGACGAGTTTTTTAGGGTGGTTGGATAAAATTTATAACCCCATGTTTCCACATCGGATATTAAAAATTATATTTTATCTGATGCGGAAGCAAGGGGTTACAAATCCTGACATTTATAAGTTTTATACAAAAAACATCGAAATAGTACAAAATTTTATAAGATAATATCAAGTAAAACTTGTTTATTTCCGTGAATCGTTTGTTCTCTCTTTAAACATTGATTTTCTTTGTATTCATTTTTGGGAAGTAACGGAACAGTAAGTATGTACTTTACAAAAATCAAAACTTAGAACACAGAAACGAATGTTTATAAATGCTATTGCCAGCTATTTGCCCGAGCAAATCATTACAAATGCCTATTTTGAAGAACTGAATGGATTGACCGATGACTGGATTACTGAACGAACAGGAATCCGTGAACGCAGGAAAGCATCAGTTCAGGAAAATACGCATACCATGGCAATCGAGGCGGTGGATAATTTAAAAAACGTTCTTCCTTTCGGCTTTTCTGAATTTGACCTTATCATCGGGGCAACTTACACGCCCTACGACTGCATTTTTACGCTCGGACACGCCGTTCAACATCACGTCAATATTGCTGATATTCCTGTCGTAACAATCTCTTCGGCTTGTTCATCTTTATTAAATGCCGTGGAAATTGTGGAAGGATATTTTGCTATAAATAAAGCAACGAAAGCCTTGATTGTGGCTTCGGAACATAACACTGCCTACAACAACGAAGACGATACCAAAGCAGGACATCTTTGGGGAGACGGGGCGGTGGCTTTATCCATTTCAAAAACCAGAATTACGGATGCAGATTGGGAAATAAAAGATGTGCTGACGGGTGGTGCTGCAACCGTTGGAAAAGCCAAAGAAAGCGTAACGTTGAAACCTTTGGAAAAAGGAATTATTATGCCTTATGGAAAGGATGTTTTCATTAATGCTTGTACGTATATGCCGAAAGCAAGTTTGCAAGTTTTGGAACGCAATAACCTGACAATCAGTGATATAAAATACATTGCTCCTCACCAAGCCAATCTCAGAATTTCAAAAAATGTGGCGGGAACCTTGGGCGTTTCAGATGATGTAATGCTTTCAAATATCCAATATTTAGGCAATACAGGATGTGCAGGATGTGCCATTGTTTTGGATGAAAATAAGCAAAAATTTGAGAAAGGAGATAAGATAATTGTGACGGTTTTTGGGGGTGGATATTCTTATGGGGCAATGCTTTTGGAGATATAAATGGCTATTGAGATTATCTACTTGATTTACCATTTTAATTATTTTCAATATTTTCAAAACATATTTAATATTTGAATAAAAATCAAATTAATACGCATAATACTGAAGCCTTTCGGGATAAATATATGAAATCCGAAACAGAATTAAAGGACTTACTAAAAGTTGATTTTGGTAAGTTTTTTGTTGTTAAAGTAGAGGATTTAATTCGTAATATCAAACTTCCAGTGCCACCTTCCCGAGCAACTTCTCATACGCTCATTTATGTCACGGAAGGCGAAACCACCATGACCATTGGCAGTAAATCCTACAAAATTTTTGAAGATGAAGCACCGTTAAAGAAGCATTATCGTGATTCGTGACGATGGATAGAAGTTGCCAGGCTCAATTAATTGCAGAAGCATCAAATTCAAAGCCCATTCATATTATCCACGAAACAGTTTTGTTGATTCGTGGACAAATGGGAACAATATTTGCAGGAATTTTTCAATTTTAACCTTTGATGCAACCAATCTTGAAAGAAAGGATAAATTATTTTATTAGTGAAAATATGGGTGCTTTCTTGAAAATAAGGCATCCATGTTTACTTTAGAACATCTCATTACCGCTTAATAAAAAAGCATTGACAAATCACCAACAAACACAAATTTTGTATAATTTCGTTTATTAACCGCCTTTTAAAATTATGCAAAATAACCATGACACACTTAAACATAATCTTATTTGAAAAATATAACCCACTGATTGGCAGTAATTTAGAGAATCGTAAAATTTTCAAATTATTATCCTTATTCAAAAAATGGGGTTTCATTATTCTTTTCTTCATAGGCTGTTCGACCTCCTACATACATGCCCAAACGCCTCAGCAAATCCAATCCAAAACTTTCCAAACCAAAGCCGAGTGGTTTTTGAAACTACCTCAATTTAATATTGATAGTTGCGAAATTTATTATTACAAGGCTATTGATGTACTAAAACCCAACGAGTCTGCTCATTATCAGGCACTTTCAGAAGTTAATTTATCGCTTTATTTGAGCTTATTGCGAATAAAAAAATCCACAAAAATTGATACTTGCCTGAAATTAGCTCGATATTATTTTGATAAAATTCCTCAAAAATCTGAACAAACAAAACTGTTGGAATACAAAATTTTGATTCGTGAAGCCGATGAAAGTTTTGCCAATAATGAACAAACAAAAGCCAATAAATTGATGGTTCAGGCTTTTGGCTTGGTGCAAGAAGATAAATCGCCCAACGTACAGGCTTTGTATCTGTACGATAAAGCGAATTTGTATGGTAAAATTAGAAGTGATGAGGTTAGACAGGGACTGGAAATGTCTTATCGGTTTGCACAACAAAGCAGAAACATCTATGAATCGAGTACAGTTAGAAATAAAAACGAAATACTTTTCAAGGTGTACGATGTGCTGGGTTGGTATCACAATTATAAGGCTAATTCCGATTCTTGTGATTATTATTTTGAAAAACAAAAAGTATTATTACCACTTATCAAAAATCCTTAATTTTCGGCTTTCTATTGCTCGCTTAGAGGCAATAATTACATGAGAAGAAAGCAATATGAAAAAGCCATTCCGTTGCTAAATGAATGTAGTTTTTTGTTGGAAAAACATAAAATAACCCAAAATCAAGTCTATGTTTTTAATACTTATGTGTTGGGTGTCAGGGAGTTGGAAATGAAAAAATATGATAATGCCATTTTATTGTTCAAAAAGGGTCTTAATGAAGCAATCAAACAGAAAAGTATATCATTTATTTCTACGGGTTATGGTCATTTAAGTAATGCTTACACCCAAAAAAACGATTACAAAACAGCCCTGAAATATTATACCGAATTTTATAAAAACGATTTTGATGAAGTGGATAAGCAACTCAATCAATCGCTACAAGAGAATGAATTGAAGTTAGATATTGCCCTCAAAGAAAAAGAAATTACCCAAAAAGCAAAAGAACGAAACTGGTATATTGCTGCATTGATTGCGGGTCTTTTTTTGTTGGTTTTGGTCTATCGAAATTTTAGATTAAAGCAAAAAAGTAATCAGCAATTAGAATTATTGAATGGCGAATTAGAAACTAAAAATACGCTTCTTGATAAACGAAATGCGGAGAATGAATTGCTCTTGAAAGAGATTCATCATCGGGTAAAAAATAACTTGGAAGTGGTATCGAGTTTGTTAGAATTACAATCCGCTCAGATTGATGACCCTGCGGTGGCTTCGGCAATGTTGGCGAGTCAAAATCGGGTACATTCGATGGGGATTATTCACCAAAAACTCTATCAAGGCGAGCATTTGGCGGCTATTGAAATGCGAGATTATTTTATCAATTTGGGCGAAAATATCGTGAGTTCGTTCAATGCCGAAGGACGGATAAAAGTAGAATGTAATATGCCTAAATTAGTTTTGGATGTGGACACCGCTATTTCTATTGGATTGATTACCAATGAATTAATCACAAACTCTTTGAAGTATGCCTTTGAAAATAAACAAGAAGGAAATATTAAAATCACGCTTAATGAAGAAGACAACGAGGGCGGATTGCTCTTGAAAGTTTCGGACGATGGCATTGGAAAAGTACCAGATGAAAAAGCAAAAGGAACGGGTTTTGGAACTCAATTAATTTCACTTTTGACACGACAATTAGACGGCAAATTATTGTACGAAATCAATAATGGTACGACGGTTTTGTTGTATTTTAAGAAAACTAAATTGGCATAATGAACACGCTAAAACATCCATTTAACTTTCTAATTGCTTTAAAATAAGTTGATTTAATTTTCTCAAAATATGAATAATTTGTTTTAAATCATCTATTTCAACCGAGTTATATGGCTGACTTATCGCATATTGTTTCCCAATTAAAATTGAAAAAAACCAAAAACGCCCTTGTACGTAACAACCATACATTGGCTGATTATTTTTATTTTTTGCTTGCCCAATCAACATCCCGCCGAGCATTTGCCCGATTGGATCGCCCGAATATTTTTTTTCTCTTTTGTACTCGTGCAAAAAAAAGTAAGGAACTCTTATCAATTCACCAATACCTTTTGAAAGAAGCATATCAACTTTACTACCAACGTAAATTCCGTCAATCTCTATCGAAATTTCTCTATCATAATAAGTTCGGATTGGATTATTGAACCTTGCCAAATAAATAACAATACTAATGAAGTGCATTTTAAGTTCTTCTTCATTCCAAGAATCAGCATTTTCGATGAGTTTTTTTCTGACATCTTCAAGCAAAATCATATCAATATCATCAATTTCACCTGTTGCAGAAAGCCACTCATTCAGTGCAGGCGTATTTTCAAAGAACCGTTCTAACCCAAAAGTCTCTATTAAGATTGGTTCGAGTAATTCTATTGATTTTTTCTTTGCCATTTTTCAAATATTAATAAACAAAAATAGCGTTTTTTACGCAAAAAATATAAATTGGCATAATGAATACACAAATAAAAGTTTTGGTAGTTGAAGACGAAATGATTATCGGAGCAAAAATTTCGATGTATCTGACCGACTTGGGCTATGAAGTTACGGGGATTATTCCACGGGGTGAAGAAGTCCTTTTTCACGTAAAAGAGAATACGCCCGATATAATTTTGATGGACATAAATCTTAAAGGTAAATTGGATGGCGTTGAAACGGCAATGTTGATTCAAAAAGAAATAGACATCCCAATTATTTACCTCACCGCCAATACTGATGATGCCACCTTTGCCCGTGCCAAACCCACTCGTCCATACTCGTTTATTTCAAAACCTTTCAAACAATTAGACCTCAAACACGCCTTAGAATTGGCTTCTGAAAGGATTTTGACTGAAAAAAGCCAACCCCAAAATCAACCCGAAAAGTTTGTGCTGAACGACAGGATTTTTGTGAGGCACAACGAAGTGATGGTAAAAATCATCATTGCCGATATTCTGTATCTGGAAGCCGACCGAAATTATTGTCAGGTTTTTACGAAAAATAGCACTTATTTATTGGTAAACACTCTCAAAAATATGGAGGACAAATTGCCTTCGGAGCAATTTCAAAGAATTCATCGCTCGTATATCGTGAATGTCAATCACGTGGACGAAGTGGCTCAAAATCACATCACGGTTGAAGGCAAAATCTTGCCATTGAGTAAGGAATTGCGGAAGGATTTGTTGGATAGATTGCGGTTGATTTAGGGTTGAAAAGCTCAAACTAACGTGTACCAAGTGCCTTTTCCAATTCCGTTTTTCTGAATTTGATTGGTTTTTATTAACTTTTCGAGGTGGAGACGTAACGTATTTCGGTTATATTTAGTAATTTTTTCCAACTCACCCATCGTTATTTTTCCTCTCGACCGTAGCAAGTCCACAATTGCTTGCGACATATCGGGTAGTTGTGTTAAAAGCATTCGTTCTTGTTTGATTTTTATTTCCAAATTATCTTTTTGCCTTTTCAATGATTTTAAAAAAAACATCAGCCAAGGCTCCCAATTTGGCTCTTTCTGATTGAGCGTAGTTTGCGTAAGACGTAACGACCGATAATATTCTGGTTTTTCTTTTTCTATTACGGCTTCCATAGAACTATATGCCACATAATGATAGCCCGCTTTGAGCAACAGAAACGTAGTCAGCACCCTCGAAAGCCGCCCATTTCCATCTTGAAAAGGGTGAATTGCCAAAAAACTGACCACAAAGAAACCAGTTACCAATAGTGGATGCCAGTCTCGTTTTTCTAAATTCTCCACTGTCCAATCTACCAATTCTTGCATTTTTATGGGTGTTTCCAAAGGCGATGTCGTTTCAAAAACAACGCCTATTACTTGCCCAAAGGCATCATTTGCCACAACGTGATTGGGAAATTTTTTGTACGTTCCTTTATGCCATTGGTCTTTTTCGCTGTACTTCATCAAATAACTGTGCAGTTGTTGGATAAAATTTTCGGTCAAAGGAATGTCGTTGAAATTATCAAAAACCAAAGCCATCAAATCGGCGTAGCCAGCCACTTCTTGCTCGTCTCGGGTTTCAAATTTCTGAATGGCAAGGTTGCCAATCAACTTTTCCACTTGTTGGTCGGTCAATAAACCGCCTTCAATACGAGTACTCGAAGCGATACTTTCGATGGTTGCTACCTTTTTCAATTGTAGTAATTTATCTGGTGCAATATTGCCCAATGCCAACCATGCCCCTTTAAACTCATCAATTTCAGTCATTAGATTGACAATTGGTCGGGTCAAAATTAAATTTTCAGCTCTCATAATACGCATATTTATACGTAAATATACTCACAAAATTGTATAAATTTATAAAAATACGCATAAATACGCAATTAATTAATTACTCTTTTGTAATTACCATTTAAAATAGAATCTCCTCACCAAATAAATTGAAATAATCACTCCGCCAAATTCCCTTCGGTAAATAAAACCCCACCTTCGGACAGTTTTCGATGCTGTTCGTCCTTGATGCGTTTTTGGTTTTAGTTAGAATTTGTTGTTTTGTAAATGAAAAATATTACGGAATTATATACTTATTGACGCAAATTTTGTAATTAATTGATAATCAACCAGTTATGAAAATGACAAATTTTATATAAATAGCTCATTATCAGGATATTATGAAAATCTGCGACATTAAGTATATAATTCCGTTATATTATTACTCCACTAAACATTGAGTTAATATTAAAGTGCCAAAGTAAAACTAAGTAATTTCACTCTGTGGGTCTTGCTTACCTTGCGTTAACTCAACATCATTCTATCATTTCAGAATAGTTTTTATAATACATCTTGAAACTGTTTTGTCTTGTTAATAACACTTTCTGCAAATGTACACAAAGGTATAATTTTGACACCTTTTTCTCGGGCGAATTCTACTGATTTCGCCACTAATTCCTTACCAGCACCTTTGCCTTTCAAGACATCATTAACTTCTGTATGCTCAATGACTATTCGGTCTTTGCCACGCCAAGAGTAAACTAATTTTGCCACTATTTCATTGTCTTGCTCTATAAAAAACATTCCTGTTTTACCATCATCCTTTTGTTGAATTTCCATAAGTATTGCATTTTAATTATTACTAAAATGTGCTTTCACAAACGCAACTTGCTGATTCTGAGTCATGTGATCGGCACTTTCAACGCTCATTTTTATGTCATCAAAATGATGGTTTTCTTTTAATATATTGTGCAACTCGGCTTTGGCATTTGTTGGACCAAACAATAATACTTCGTCATAATCCTTAATCACATCAGCCAATTTTTTATAAAATTCACCTTGTTTTTGGTTTTCTTTATTTTGAATAGTATTTTCGCTATTGCTGGCAACGGTATTTTTTTCCTCCTGCGTCAGTGTAACATCCTCACTTTCAATTGGTGTTGAATGTTTTGAATATTCCACAAAATGAGCAACGGAATGATCCATCCACACACCTAAATATTTTTTATCAGTCATTTTATTTTAATTAAATTGTAAAACAGTTTTTACAACTTACAAAGTTTTAAATATTTAAAATGGTAAGTGTTATATAATTCGGTCTAAGACTTATATCATTCACATATTGTAAAGCATTTTTATTGTAATATCATCAATACTTTACTCATCAAAGAGAACAGCAAAAATGCCTTAGTCGAAAGATTGAGGCATTTTTGCTGTTTTATTCCACAAAATCTTTTAAAATACACTTTCGTCTTCTGGAAATTGTGGCTTTATGTCCGTTAATCATCGTTATAAATTCTTGCTTGTGATTGTATTCTTTCACAAAATTTGGATTAATCATAAACGAGCGATGAACCCTTAGAAAGCCACGAGTTTCTAAATAGTCTTCAAAGAATTTTAGGGTATGAGCAACCACTTTTTCTTTTCCATATTGAAGGTAAAAGGTAGTGTAATTCACATTGCTTTTCAACAGAACCACGTTCTGTAATAATACTTTTTTTAAGGTTTTCTGATTAATAATTAGCAGAGATTCGTTACCTTTTTGCTGATAAGTTTTCATAAATATTATTTTAAGAGATAAGATACATTCCAAGCGAAGTGAGCAAGACGCAAAGATTTGAAGTAAGTATTACCTATAAACCACTTACCTTCTTTGCGTCTTCTCATCTCTGCGTAAATTAATGTTAAAAACCGATTTCCAATTTGCTGGTTGTTGCGTTAAATTTAAGTTTACCCGTTCCTCGATATTCCAAGTTTTTGGCAACTCCCGTTCCTGTTAGCGTTACGATATGGCTGTTGTCAATAATCACATAATCGCCCAATTGTGGAATTCTACCAATGTCCCAAGTGGAATTTGTTTCCCAAGATCCCGATGCAACACTAATTATCAAGGTTGCCGTTGCTGCACCTTGGAATTCATACGTTCCCATGTCCACTCTTCCATTCGCAAATCTTCTCAGATTTCCGTCTAAGTCCTTGTCAGTCAGAGTAATAATCCCATTATCTCCACGATCAATTGCCAAAGAAGAAACTTGCAAGTGATAATCTCCCGTAATATTAGGGGCTAATCCTTCGGGCATTTGACTTACATATTTCGGATCTATTGATAAATTACCTTCGCCTGAATATCCGCCTTGAATGGTTGAATAAGTAATGGTGGTTTGCGTATCATTGAAAGGCGTTGAATTCCCCCACACAATCGAATTTTTCATTACTGGTTGAGAATTCGAGTTAAAAATACCACCATTATAGCCACCATTTCCACCAAAAGTACAATTCGTAATTATTGGATTTGCATAATTATTATAAATTGCTCCAATGCTTCGATTCCCCGAGATTAATGTGTTTTCAACCTTTGCATGACTACCATCTTGAAAATACATACCCGCTCCAAAACTGGCAAGGTTCCCCATAAATTTACAGGCTGTGATGGTCGGTTTACTATTGTCTCCCGCAAATAATCCTCCACCCGTGACGGCATGGTTTCTATTGAAGATACAATTTGTAATAACTGGGCTTCCACCATTATCAACCGTAATACCTCCTCCACGACTTAATAATTCAGTCGATGAAGCCGAACTCAATGAGGGTGAAAAAACCGTATTTTTAGGGTCGAAATTGGCATTTCCGCCCGTGATAGTAAATCCATCTAATACTGTGGAAGTGCTTGATCCATTGAAAGTTACCACGTGACGAATGTTATCAAGGATGGTGTTCAAATCCCCAATTTCACCGTTGAGAATCGAAATATTCGTTCTGAAATTACGGTCAATTAAATTGTCTTCCGTTCCAAAAAATCCACCATAAACAATCACGTTATTGGGAATACTGAAAGTGATATTTCTGTCTGTCGTATTAGTTGGTTTATACGTTCCTTTTGCCACCCAAACTTCTACACCTGCCGTTGCCGCCGCTAATCCCGTTTGCAAATTTCCATAAGCCGTTGCCCACGAATTTCCGTTCTGAATTGGAGCTACAACTTTCGTAATATCTACGAATATTCTGTTCACTACCGTTACGCTTACATCATTACTTTTGGGTGAAAGACAAGTTATTGAATTAGCCGTTTGTTCGCATTTAGCATAATATTGAGTAGTAACCGTTGGTGAAACGGGCATCGTAACTAACACATTATCAGCCGTTTGATACCATTTTAAGGTAAATGTTCCTAATGTTCCTGTGCAACCCGTGGCGGTTAGTGAAATAGACTGACCGTTATAAATCGTACCACCCGTTGATACTGGCGTTGGTGGGTTCAGAATCGTTAAAGTAACTACGTTTGATTTGGCACTGGTGGCAGTTACTGAATTGGATGTTTGTTCACATTTTGCGTAATAATCAGTTGTGACTAATGGTGAAACAGGCATGGTTACCAACGCATCATTTGAATTTTGATACCATTTCAAAACAAACGTTCCGACTGAACCTGAACAACCCGTGGCTGTCAAAGTCGTAGGTGTCCCCAAGCAATTCGTTGCTGCCGTTGCCACTGGTGGATTTGGACTCAGAACTGTTACGGTTACGTTGTTTGAATTTCCTGAAATACAAGTAATTCCGTTAGTTGTTATTTCACATTTTGCGTAATAACTCGTTATTACCGTAGGAGAAACAGGCATCGCAACTAACACATTATCAGCGGTTTGATACCATTTCAAGACATTATTTACTCCAGAACAACCCGTTGCCGTCAGTATGATATTTGCTCCAAAAATAATTTGCGTATCTGCCTGAGTAGTTGGCGTAGCTGGCGTTGGATTGACCGTTACCGAAGTCGTTGCCATTGCAGTACAATTGTTTCCATTCGTAACGATTACTTGATACTTTCCTGTTGCAGAAATGTTAGCATTAGCAATACTTGGATTTTGGTCGGTTGATGAGTAACCACTTACACCAGTCCATGCGTAAGAAGTTCCACCGCTGGCACTGAGATTCAGGGTTGTGCCTGAACAAATTGGAGAATTACTACTGGCTGTTGCGGTTGGCAAGGCATAAATGGTTACACTCGTAGTTGCCGAAGCGGTACATCCGTTCGTATTTGTAACGGTTAATAAATAAGCACCATTAGCGGCTGTTGTAACATTACTTATACTTGGGTTTTGAGTATTTCCTGTAAACGAATTAGGTCCCGTCCAAGTGTAAGTTTGCATACCTGCGACTGAATTAAAGGTCAAGGTTGTACCAACACATTTTGGAGCATCAGAACTTGGATTAGGAATGGATAAATCATTTATCGTTACACTTGTCGTTGCTGTTACGATTGCACAACCTCCACTCGCCGCAATCGTATAAGTTACTGTGTAAGTCCCTGCGGTTGAAGTGCTTGGATTAATTTCACCTGTGGTGGCATTAATCGTTAAACCAGCCGTTGAACTGAAAGTTCCACCCGTGGTGCCTGTACCTGATACTAATTGAGAAGTTGACGTTTTACAAAACGACGTTCCTAAATAGAAAATCGTTGCCGTTGAAAGGGTAGTAATTGTTACGCTCGTTGTTGCCGTTACGATTCCACAACCACCACTCGCTGCAATGGTATAAGTTACCGTGTAAGTCCCTGCGGTTGAAGCACTTGGATTGATTTCTCCCGTACTTGAATTAATGAATAAACCTGCCGTTGAACTGAATATCCCGCCCGTTGTGCCTGTGAGGGTTACGATTCCAGCGGTTGCCGTTTTACAAAATGGGGAACTTGCGTAACTGATATTTGCCGTTGGTAAGGTAGTTATAGTTACGCTCGTTGTTGCCGTTACGATTGCACAACCTCCACTTGCAGGAATTGTATAAGTTACCGTGTAAGTCCCTGCGGTTGAAGTGCTTGGATTGATTTCTCCTGTACTTGAATTGATTGTCAAACCCGCCGTTGAACTGTACGTTCCGCCTGTTGTGCCTGTGAGGGTTACTGTTCCAGCGGTTGCCGTTTTACAGAAGGGCGTTGCTGCATAACTAATGCTTGCGGTTGGAAGAGTCGTAATCGTTACGTTTGTTGCAAATGATACTTCTGGACAACCACCAGTTGGTGCAATGGTGTACGTAACGGTGTAACTTCCTGCGGTTGAAGTACTTGGATTGATTTCACCTGTTGTTGCATTAATCGTTAGACCAGCCGTTGAGCTAAATGTTCCGCCCGTTGTGCCTGTTTGGGTAACCGTTCCAGATATTACCGTTTTACAGAATGGTGCTCCTGCATAATTGATAGTTCCTCCTGCTGGTGTATTAACCCTGACACTTGTCGTAGCAGTTACAACTGCACAACCACCCGAGGCAGGAATTGTGTATGTTACCGTGTAAGTATCTTCAAATGAAGACCTTGGATTGATTACTCCCGTTGTGGTATTAATCGTTAATCCTGATGGTGAGCTGCTGTATGTCCCGCCCGTTGTGCCTGTGAGGGTAACTGCTCCATCGGCTCCAACTCTACAAAATGGTGTTCCTGCATAACTAATGTTTGCCGTTGGAAGCGTAGTAATTGTTACGCTCGCTGTTGCCGTTACTATTGCACAACCGCCACTTGCCGCAATCGTATAAGTTACCGTGTAACTTCCTGCGGTTGAAGTGCTTGGATTAATTTCGCCTGTACTTGAATTAATCGTCAAACCCGCTGTTGAACTGTACGTTCCGCCCGTTGTACCTGTGAGGGTTACCGTTCCAGCAATTGCTGTTTTACAGAATGATGAACTTGCGTAAGAAATCGTTGCCGTTGGAAGGTTAGTAATTGTTACGCTCGATGTTGCCGTTACTATTGCACAACCACCACTGGCTGCAATCGTATAAGTTACCGTGTAAGTTCCTGCGGTTGAGGTGCTTGGATTAATTTCGCCCGTTGTGGCATTAATCGTTAAACCTGCCGTTGAACTGTACGTTCCGCCCGTTGTACCCGTAAGAGTTACTGTTCCAGCGGTTACCGTTTTGCAGAAGGGAGAACTGGCGTAAGAAATTGTTGCTAATGGCAATGGATTAACCGTTACCGCAACTGTTGCTGTACTCGTACAATTACTAACATTGGTTACGGTTATCGTGTAAGTGCCTGTGGCTGAAACGGTTGCATTGGCAATTGTTGGACTTTGGCTGATTGACGAATAACCATTTGGTCCTGCCCATACATACGTGCCAACACCCCCACCCGTGAGTGAAATCGTATTGCCTACACAAACTGATGGAGTGCTACTACTTGCCGTTGCCGTGGGATTGGAATTGACCGTAACTGCCACTGTTGCCGTTGAAGTACAATTGCTGGCATTAGTTACCGTAATAGTATAAGTGCCTGTGGCTGAAACTGTTGCATTAATTATCGTAGGACTTTGGGCGGATGAAGTGTAAGTATTTGGTCCAGTCCATAGGTAAGTACCTCCACCCCCGCCTGTCAGCGAAATACTGTTACCCGCACAGATTACAACAGGTGTACTACTACTTGCTGTTGCTGTTGGTAAAGCATTCACCGTTACTGCTACCGTTGCCGTGGAACTACAATTGCTTGTGTTGGTTACGGTTATGGTGTAAGTACCTGTGGCTGAAACGGTTGCATTGCTTATTGTCGGACTCTGACTGATTGAAGAAAAGCCATTGGGTCCAGTCCAAAAATAACTTCCTACGCCTCCACCTGTAAGTGAAATCGTATTACCTACGCAAATTGATGGTGTGCTACTACTTGCCGTAGCAACAGGAAGTGCATTGATGATGACAGCCGTTGTGGCGGTGCTTGAACAACTACTGGCATTTGTTACTGTAATCGTATAAGTGCCTGTTGCTAAGGATGTTACATTCGGAATACTTGGACTTAATTCCGTTGAAGTAAACGAGTTTGGACCTGCCCACATATATGTATTACCCTCTGAACCACTGTTTAAATTCAAAGTAGTTCCTACGCAAACAGGGGAATTACTACTGGCTGATGCACTTGGTGCAGAAGATACGCTAACTCCATTCGTTGCCACTCTTCCACTTACACAATTTACACTTTCACAAGCCACATAATAAGTAGTTGCTACCGAAGGTGAATTGGTTAAACTTGTTCCCGTACCTATGCTCGTTCCGCCCGTTGCGGTGGTGTACCATGTTAACGTTGTACCGCTTGTACAAGTAGCTGATAACGTAACGCTTCCGCCCGTACAAATCGTAGTTCTATTTACTGAAACCGCCGTAGGTTTTCTATTATTGAAATCAAAAGGTACAATAAATGTACACATTCCCTCAGTTGGTGTATTGGTTACTCGGGCATAAAGCGTTTGTGTACCTGCTGGAAGAGTGTTATCTGCCGTAAATTTATTAATACTTTTCGTATAAGTTCCTGCCGAAGTAGTGGCAGCATTATTCGTAAAAATGCCACTCACAGAATATTTTTCACCTGCTCCAAGTGTAAATATTGGGCAAGCATTTGTAATAACCATTTCGTTATTGGTGATGCTCGAAACGGTATTGGCTTTCAGCACCCCATTGTTGGTAAATGTACCTGTATTGGTAAAATTATAAGTATTTGGCAATTGAATTAATCCTGCATTAGTGGTTGTTCCACCATTGGTATAAGTGCCTGCCGACATCAAAATTTTTCCACAAGCATTATTGTTAATATTCGAACCACTTGGATTTGAAATACCTTGTCCCGATGTAATATTAATCGTTCCGTCATTGATTAAACTTGACCCGCTTATAAAAACCATAAAAAATCCTACACCAAAATTATTGATGGTACCATGATTTGTCAAGTTGAAAATCCCTGTTCCTGCACTACTAATGTTTCCAGTAATAACGCCTGTACTTTCATTGGTAAAAGTAAGGGTACCTCCTTGACACTGCACTCCAAACCCGTTATTAGTAGTTATTGTTCCTCTATTAGTAATACTTGCATTAACAAAAACATTAATTCCTAATGTAGTTCCAGAACCTACATTGATTGTCCCATCATTTATAATCGAGCTATTAGCACCTTGCATTCTTATTGAAGTAGGGCTACCTGTTATGGTTAAAGCCCCTCCACTATTGACGGTAAGTGTTGCATTCTCATTCATATACAATATAGGTATGGTAGGCACAGTACCTGTAATTACTGGTTGATTGGTTTGTAAATCTATCACTACTTCACTATTCGTAGCATTAGGCACCCATGCAGGATTCCAGTTACAGGCGTTGCTCCAATCGGTGCTAACAAGTCCTGTCCATGCGATGCTAACAGGACCAGGGGATGCTCCCAAAGGCACACATGGATTATATGTTACCGTTACGCTTGGGCTTGCATCACTCACGCAGGTATTTGTACCTGTACATTTAGCAAAGAAAGTTTTTGTTGCTGTAATGGCGGGTGTATTGTTCGGTAATGCCACCGTAGGATTAGCGGCATCGTACCAAGTAATCGTTGAAGGCGAACCACAACCGCTTGCCGTAAGCGTAGTAGTATTACCCGAAACGGTTATGTTTGAAGGCGTTGCCGTTGGACTGGTTGGGGCAGGGGTCGAATTGACCGTTACGAAATTTGTTACACTACTTGATGCACAGCCATTCGCATTTTCAACTGACAAAGTATAATTAAAACTTGTACCCGATGCTCCAGCACTCAAATTGACCGTAATGGGCGAAGTTGTTAATGTTCCAAATGATACCGCTGTAATATTTACCCCAAAAATTGAGTAAGTCGTTGGCGTACCAGTGGTTGCTGTGTAAGGAATTGTAAACGAAGTAGCTCCTGCACATATAGCTGGGCTGGCACTGGTGGTAATTGTAGGTTTCGGATTCACACTTACACTTCCCGCTATATTGCTTGAAGTACAGCCATTCGCATTTTTCACCGTCAAAGTATAAGAAATACTCGAACCCGATGCTCCCGAACTCAGATTGACTGTAATTGGAGTGGCTGGCAAAGCTACGTCCGTTACGGCTGTAATACCAGCTCCTGAAATAGAGTAAGTTGTAGGCGTTCCCGTTGTGGCTGTATAAGGGATTGTAAATGAGGTTGCTCCCGTACAAATAGCCGTACTGGCACTTTTCGTTAAAGTAGGCAAAGGATTTACTGGTACGCTTCCCAATACATTACTTGAAGTACACCCTGCGGCATTTTTAACCGTTAAAGTAAATGAAATTGATGTACCAGTTGCTCCACTACTTAAACTTACCGTAATAGGGCTTGCGGGTAAGGTGGCATTTGTAACCGTTGTAATTCCAGTTCCTGAAATTGAATAGGTTGTTGGTGTACCCGTTGTACCAGTATAAGGCATGGTAAACGAAGTTGCTCCCGCACAAATTGATAAAATTGTACCGACTGCAATGGTTGGTAATGGATTTACTACTACACTTCCAACTACATTACTCGAAACGCACCCATTAACATTCTTAACCGTCAAAGTATAAGAAATACTTGTTCCCGATGCCCCTGGACTCAAATTTACTGTAATGGGTGTTGCAGTTAAAGCACCATCTGTTACAGTTGTGATACCCGCTCCTGAAATTGAATAGGTCGTAGGCGTTCCCGTTGTGGCTGTATAAGGTATTGTAAATGAGGTTGCTCCTGCACAAATAGCCGTGCTTGCACTGGTGGTAATAGTAGGATTAGCGTTGCCCGTTCCTTTAATATTTATAATGTATGGACTATTACTTCCATCATTGTTTGTCAGCGTAATAGTCGCATTTTTTACCCCTGCCGAACTTGGGTCAAACTGCACGGTAAAAGTAGTAGTACCAGTAGTCGCAGAAATTGGCGTAGTGGGTTGTGTAGTGATAGAAAACTGTCCTGCATCTGCACCACCCAAAACCGCCAATGGACTACCCGAAAGCGTTAAATTAGTAAGTCCAGTATTTTTAATGGTATAAGTTTTACTGACTGTTCCAGCCGATACACAAGCCCCGCCAAAATCAGTATTATTGCCCGTTGCTGCCGCCCCACCGTTTGTTATTGCATTATTTGAAGCATCAACCACATTAATGATTGGAGAAGTATCAACAACCAAGAAATTGAAATTATCAATATCACAGGCTTTTAAAGTTCCGCCTGTTGTTACTTTCAGAGAAGTTAGAATTGCATTGCCAAGAATTGAACCTGTAAAAGTTACGTTTTGTTGCCAGCCTGTACCAGTGTTATTTGTTGCAGTAATTGTTTGGTTAGAGACGACGTCTGATCCACCACCAAACACAGTACCTGTAAAAGTTACTGAACCGCTTGAAAATGCAGTCGTTGAAGTACCAACCCAAGCATCTAAGGAAATAATTTTGAAAGCCTTGTTTGGTGAAGTTATGGTAATTGTCCCCATACTACCCACTACATTATTGAGCGATGTAAGAAAATTAGCCGAAGACCCACTACCAGCATTGCTTGTATTTTTTACTTGATAGCCTCCACTTGCTGAAAACGTTACTGAATTTTCGGTAAAAGTTGTCGCCAATGCTGTTTCATCCTCAAAAGTTTCACCAATGCCACCATCATCATTATTGATTGTTCCAACACCCACTTGTTTCAGATAAGTTGTTCCGTTCGTGGCATTAGATAAGGTCATGTTAAAGGTTTCATTCGGCTCATTGGTTGCATCTTTATTGATTAAAACCGTTATAGTTTGAGTCAAAGCCCCTCCATTTGTAAAATTCAAAGTAGTGGTTGGAACGGCTGTATAATCAGTTCCTGCCGTAGCTGTACCATTAGAAGAAGCCACATCTACCGAAAATGCTGTCGTATTATTACTACGAGTAACCGTGAAAATGGCGGGAGTTGTTCCTGAACCAGTCCCTTCCAAAATACTTACGTCATTAATAGATAGTTGAGTAGCGGAAACAACTTGCGGAGAAAAAATAATATTATCTACTTGCAAATAATTAACACTACTCGAAATATTAAACGCAATGGCAATAATAGGTACGTTGGCAAAAGGTGTACCCGCAAAACTTACCCTTATATGCCCACTCCCGCTTGGATTGGTTGGTGTTATATTGGCTGTATGCGAAACCGTACCCGTACCATCCGCCTTTGTTCCTGTAAAAGTTACCGTTGAAGCTGTCGGCGTGTAAGTAGCTCCCACTACATTGGCAGTCCATAAATCTACACTCAACATATTGATTGATTTACCAACAGATGTTACTGTAATTGTTCCTTGATTTCCCGTGGCAAAAGGAGTGGTTGAGGCAAGGTATTTATTAGAATTTGTAGCTCCTAAGCCTGGGGCTGTATTCACTTTAAATTTGCCCGAACTTTGAAAATTGACTGTTGCCTCCGAAAAAGTAGTGGCAAGGTCTGTTTCTGTTTCAAATGTTTCCACTGAGGCATCATCATCCAAAATTGTTCCTGTTCCAGTGGCATCTAATAACACCCCTCCCGTTGGACTGGAAAGTGTCATCGTAAAAGTCTCGTCGGGTTCTATCGTTGCATCACCATTTACCATAACGCTCACCGTTTGAGTTAATGCTCCCCCAGCCGTAAAACTTACAACTGTTAATGGAAAAGCTACATAATCAGAACCCGCCGAGGCTGTTCCATTAGCAGATACGACACTCACAGAACCTGCGGCTGAATTAGAGGTACGAGTAACGGTAAACTGAAAAGTGCTTGTTCCACTATTACCTTCTAACTGACTGACATCATTGATTGAAAATTGATTTGTAACAACTGCCTGAGTAGTAAAATTAATATCATCAATTTCTATATATTGAATTCCCGAAGGCAACGAAATCGCTACGGAGGTCAAATAAATTCCATCTAAGGCTGTTCCTGTGAAGGTAATACCATTTTGTACACTGGGATTATTAGGAATATTAATTGTTGCCGAAACAGTTGTATTATCAACCTTTGTACCTATAAAAGTGATATTTCCAGATGTAGTATTATTACCTAAAATATCAGAAGCCACATAACCCGCAAAGGAATTTATCTTAAAAGCCGTGCTTGGATTGAGCGTATTATTTATGGCAAATGAACCAATATTGCCTGTTACTGTTCCAGACAAAAGTCCATCATTTGAATCCATGAAATAATGAGAACCATTTGCTCCAACGACACTCGTAGGCAATCCCGTTACTTTCAAACGCCCAGTCATCGTGAAATTTATACCACTCTGAACATTAGATTTTTTGAAAGGAGCAGATTGTGGCACAGGTCCTTCATCTTCAAAATCTTCGGTTGCTGTTGTCTGAGCAAATACATTAATAGACATCCATAAAACCATACAAAACGCCAGGAGATTTCTGAATGTTTTATGATAAAAGTTAGTAAAGTTATTTTTCATGTTGTTATAAATTTCGTTGGTATGCGTTCTATGAAAGTTGATAAAAATGAGGTGGTAAAGCAGTAAACAGTATTACTAAAATTTTAGAGGTAATTTTGGAAAACATAGAATCCGATGAATTTCAAAGTACGGTTTCCTAAAATTCATCGGTAAATGACTTGCAAAAAAATTTAATCTCTCGAAGGGAAAATGCCTTCCAAGGCAATACAATAGTTCATTGTCAAATAAGGTTGCATATTATTGATTGCCGTATTACTTCCAACCGAAGAGGTTGTTGCTCCCATTGCCACTTGATTGGCATTACCTACGACATAAGGCGTGATGCCCCCTCTGGCACTTGCCCCCAACGAATTTCCTGCGGGCGAACCAACACTTGCAATATCCGTTGAAGCATTTACTGTGTGCGTGTGAGCGGGTAAATTTGCGGCAACCAAAGTAGTATTTTCTGTACCACCCACTTGCCCTTGTACATAATTGCTCAAACCTGGACCTTGCCCCACACCAAGTGGAACTCTACCCCGTAAATCGGGCAAGCCAAAAGTGGTTACCCCATTACCGCCATAAATTGTTCCCAAGAGGGCAAATAAAGCGGAGTTTTGTGAAATTGAAAGAAGCTGACCATTGCAAATAGCCCAGCCTCGAGGGGGGAAATTAAAGCCAAAAAGGGCTATCATACCAAGAAAAGGACTGTCCATAATTTTATCTTATTGTTTAAATTGTTTAGTTAAATTTTTAATCAATTAATCGTCTTGAATGATGCAATTATTTGCAAGTAAATCTCTACAAATAGTTTGCTAAATCATTGTTATTCAAGTATATATCAAATTGAACCGTGATTAAATCTTCCTTGATTTTGGTCGTTGGCAAAACAAATTTGAATGCTTGCGGAACTTCGTTGATATGAAAACCATCCACATGAGCAATTCCATTTTCTCCAAAATAAAGTTTAGTTAAAATCTCTTTCCCCTGTTGAGTTTTAACTTTGAAACAAATCCTCCTCATTTTAAAATAACCCTCTTCAAAATGCTTTTTTGGAAAATCGGTTTCAAAACTGAAATTCCCTTCTGAATCTGTCATGAGTTTGCCTTCGTAGTCAAATTTTGAAGGGTTATCTTCTGAATTATTATGCCAAATTTCAATCATAGCATTATTAGCGGGACTCAAATCTCCGTAGCGAATCTGACCATTTACTTTTACAGTTTTATGAGCATTTTTTGTTAAAATCAGTGCCTTTTTACTGATAGATTGGTTAGCCTTAGCGTGATTAACCAAAGGGGAAAAACTAAATCCTAAACCCAAGAGGGCAGTGTTTTTACAAAAGTTTCTACGACTATTTGACATTGTTTTTGATGTTTATAATTTTTAATAATATGTTATTCTAAACGCTTCAACATCAATACTTTACAAAACCTGTAATGGCAAAATTAATGTTGATTTTTTGTTGCTGTAAGGGTAAAAATACCTATTTTATCAATTGACAGAATGATTCAAAAAGCCCAATTTATTTTGCTTTTTGAATATTTTATTACAAGCAATTGAATGATTTTTTAGGCAAGGTTGTAATCCGATAAGTTGAAATGTTTTTATTGCAAGAAGCGTATTTGATAATAATGGGAAAGAAATTAAAATCCCGTTTTTAAGAGAAGGCAAAATTTTTTTAATTGCTATGAATAGATTCGAAGCAACATAAACCATACTATGGAATTGACAACTCACAAGAAGAGCATCAATTTTGGTAGATTTTTGGTGTGTTAATGATTGAGGTATTCTTAATAAAATCATAGCATGAGCTACGTCCTCATCCAAATAAGCATTTTTGGATAAGATATCGTATTAATTGTTAGTGTGTTATTTTTTCTTTCGGTCATACCGTATGACCTGCTTTGTGCAAAGAATCGCCAAGGCATTTCAACTTAGTTTTGTCGATTAACAAAGTTCCATTTTCAATCAACGAACCTGGCAAAAAGTATCTCTCTCAATGTCACAAAAACGAACAGGAATGTCGATTTTTTGAACAAAATCAATCATCCGCTGAAAACGGTTTCATCCGAATTCGTGTTGGAAATACTATAAAAAAATGAATAATTTGATTCGTAGAAATTTGAAATAAATCAAATTTCTAAACTACTTTTGAAGGCTGTGCCGTATGATAAGAATAACAAGAAGTGAAACAATATTACAGAAAAAATTAACAAATGTCAATTTCCTCAATTTTTTTGTTGCGAAATAATGATTAAACGTATGTGAACAACAAAACTATGTCAATGAATGATTATAAATTCATCGCCATCAATGATTTCTACTTTGAGATTTATAGCTAAGAGTCTATCTTTTAGCAAATTAGCAATTAATGATTTACCAGAACCCGAAAGCCCCGTCATTTGGAATAGTGGCATATATTAAATTTTTGACGTATTATTTTTTTGAAATTAGTAAAAATTTTTAGGTTAAAAATCGTAGCCTTCAATTTTTTATTTCATTTTGGAGCTAATTTGATTTTCTTTTACAAGGAAATCTTAAAAATTAATTTTATCCTCATTTTGTTTCCTTAGCAATTCTTCTAAAATTATTCAGCAGTTTTTATTTTGATTCATATTAAAAACCAACCTATTGCTCCGCCATGTAGAAAGAAACGATTACTTATTCAGTAATCCTTCCGAAATACGAATCGGATTATAACTTATTTATTATCAATACTTTACATTCTGTAAAAACAAATAATTACAACTATTATATGTAAGTAACTTGCTGAAATAAGCCGCCAACATATCAAGTCGATTCAATTAATTTTGGGTCGGCTTTACTTTTTTTGTATCTTAATGGTAGAATTATTTACCAAAATAAAAATCAGAAAAGCAACATGAAAAAATTTATTACTTTAATGGCATTAGCTGGGTTTATTTCAACCAATTCTAATGGTCAAAATACCACTGCTCTAAAAGCCAAAATTGCTCAAAAAGCCGAAACCCTCGAAGCCAAAGTAGTAGCTTGGAGAAGAGATTTTCACCAAAACCCAGAATTAGGAAATCGTGAATTTAAAACTGCTGAAAAAGTAGCGGCTCATCTCAAATCGTTAGGCATTGAAGTAAAAACTGGCGTTGGCAAAACGGGCGTAGTTGGAATTCTGAAAGGTGGAAAACCTGGTCCAGTAGTAGCTCTACGAGCAGATATGGACGGTTTACCCGTGAAAGAAAGAGTTGAAATCCCATTTGCCTCAAAAGCCATTGGCGAATATAATGGACAGCCTGTAAGTGTAATGCACGCCTGTGGACACGATACGCACGTAGCAATTTTAATGGGAACAGCAGAGATTTTGGCTTCCATGAAAAATGAATTAAAAGGAACCGTTAAATTCATTTTCCAACCCGCCGAAGAAGGTGCTCCCGAAGGTGAAGAAGGTGGTGCCGCTTTAATGATTAAAGAAGGCGTATTAGAAAATCCAAAAGTGGATGTAATTTTTGGTTTGCACATCAACGCTCAAACAGAGGTTGGCAAAATCAGATACCGTCCAGGTGGCACAATGGCAAGTTCTGATTGGTTCAAAATCAAAGTTAAAGGTAAGCAAACCCACGGAGCAAGTCCTTGGCAAGGCGTTGACCCAATCGTAACGGCATCACAAATTGTGATGGGATTGCAAACAATTGTCAGTAGAAATGCTCCATTGACAGAATCAGCGGCGGTGGTAACGGTCGGACAAATCACGGGTGGAGTCAGAAGCAATATTATTCCAGAAGAAGTGAACATGAATGGAACCATTCGCACACTTGATCCTGCTGTGCAAGATATGATTCACGCTCGTATGGCTCAAATAGCAACTAATATCGCTCAAAGTGCAGGAGCAACTGCCGAAGTGAAAATTACCAAAATGTGTCCAATAACTTTTAACGACATTGCTCTTACTGATAAAATGTTGCCCACTTTGGAAAGCGTTGCAGGGAAAGAAAATGTTTCAATAACTGCTGCTGCAACGGGTGCCGAGGATTATGCTTTTTATCAACAAAAAGTACCAGGTTTATTTTTCTTCTTGGGCGGTGCTGCCAAAGGTAAAAAAGAAAGTGAAACTGCTCCACACCATACCCCAGACTTTGAGATTGACGAAGGTGGTTTTGTTTTAGGCATGAAATCAATGGCAAGTCTTGTGGTTGATTATATGGAAGCTGGAAATGCCAAATAGTTTTCAAGAGAAAAAATAACTAACAAAAAGAGGAAGGCTTCAATTGAATGAAACCTTCCTCTTTTTATGTTAGCAAATGTCAATTTATAACAAGCCCAGAAAGCTGTAAATTAAATTTACTGCCAACTTATCTTTTTCTTTTCTTACGCTTCACTTTCGGAGAAGGAACATTTGACGCACTGGCAACTGCCGTTTGATCGCCCCCACCAGAAGTGCTTCTTATCTGCTTAATTCTCTCTTCCAAATCAACAATCACACGAGCAGACATCTCTCTGCTGGCATCGTTTGCTTCATTCAAAGACTTGTATGCTGCTTGAAGTTTTTCATAATCAGACCCCAATTCACCATATTTTTTGCTCAAAGACTCAAAATTCTCTTTCCCGTCTTCTTGACATTTCACGTAGTCCTCATTCTTACGCTTAAATTGACTTTCCATACTGAATCGATAACTACTTAATTCAGCATTTTCTTGACGCTCTTTCTGAACCTGAGCTTCCAATCTACGGGATTGATCTTGAAGATCAGTAATTTGTTTGGAATCTGTACAACTGGTCAGACATGCAAGTAAGCCTACTGACAAGAGTGTGGAAATCTTTCTCATAAAATATAAATGTGTTGTGGGGTTATCTTATTTTTCTCCTAATTTATTAATTTTTTTTGTAGAAATCAAAATTACACCACTTTTTCCTTTATCTCCATATTTTGTTTTGGCTAACTCAATTTCCATCACTTCTAATTTATCAATTTCATCAGGTTTTACGTTTTTATGTAAATACCCAGAATCAGCAATTTTTCCATCAATAATATACAAAGCATTCGCAGGAAAATCAATCGAGGGCGTACATTTCTCAATTTTTGCACTTGGTTTATTCAATTTTTCAAACTTAAATTCATTATCGCCTTTTTGAGCAATGGTTTGCTTGACCAAAACATTAAGGTTATAAATTCCATTTTGAGCCAATGCTCCATATTGAGAAACCAACTTTCCTCCATCTTCAGGCGACCAATACTCTAAATTCAATATTGAATAAACTGAAATATCGTTCCAGTTGTAATTATTTGCAACAATTGTACCATTTATTTTATAGATAGGACGTTTTTCTGATGGTAAATCTTGTGTTTGTTCTAATTCTTTAATAACGTCTTCTTTGCAGTAAAACCATTTTGTTTTTGGGGTAGTTAATAGGTTGCTATTTCTGTCGGTCATTATGCCATCTTGAATTTTAGGTTCTTCTTCTAAACTGAATTTATTATTATCAAAGTAGAAAATCTTTCTGTGATTAGAACGGTTTACAATCACTGGTTCGGAAACGATATTGTTATATTTCACCCAAAATTTATAGGAGGGACAAGTTCTAAAAGTAATAGAATCAAAAACTACGTAAGTTTTCCCGCCTGTTGCCAAATGTTGTTTTAACTCGATAATAGAAACACCTTGAAAATTGGTTTTGAAGATTTTTGAATCTCCGAAAATATGTATTTCTACATTTTCAAGTCCTTTTTTAGTTGATTTGTCTAACACCTCAACCATAAAATTGAACGTGGGTGTTTTTTTTATCATTACAGACTCGTCCTTAATTATTTCTTCTTCTTCCGATTCAATTTTATCATTTTCTACATGAATTGCTGATTTATTATCCCTTATTTTTTCATCTAAAATTGGCATTAATACTGGCTCAAACTCCACTGATTTCACCATTTCTTTCACATTCTCTACCAGACTCTTATGAATGTTAAAAGGCTTAGCTTTGGAAATATTAAAAGCCAAAATCAAAATTGCTCCCAAAGGAATGGTGAGAATATATTTCAATAAATGTACCTTAGAAGAACGTTTTTTATTCATCATTTTAATCCGCAATTTTAAGTCAGAAAAATTAAAATTATTCGTAACCGCAAATGGATTTAAACCACTGATTTTCAATAAATTATACTGATAATGACGTACATTAAAACCATAATTTAAAACAGTTTTATCAGTCAAAAATTCAAGATTTTGCTTAATAAATTTCCGCATAATCCAAGCTAAAGGATTTATCCAAAATAGCATACAAAACAATTCAACCATCATCACATCAATTGAATGAAACTGCCTTGCATGAGCGGATTCGTGAGCAATAATCTCTGATAAGTCCTCCTTAGAATGTTTACTAATATTAATGAAAATATATTTGAAAAATGAAAATGGACTCACATCCTGAGATAAATTTTGCACTTTTATTTTATTAATAATTAAAGGCGTAGAAATGCTTAAAAAACGAAAAACACTGATGATTTGAACGATTAATTTACACAAAAGAACTACAATGCCTGAAAGGAAAATTGCCTGAAAAATATCTCCAAAATTGAAGTAGATTTTAAGATTTGATGTTGATTTTAAAGGGATTTTTTGCTCTGTAACTAACTGATTATTAGCTTTAAAACTCAAATCAGGAATGTATTTTGCCACCTCTCCCCTACTTATATCTTGATGATGATTTACAAAATCAGAAGCATCCAATAAAGGCATAGAAATAGAGCTAATAATTGCCAACATAAAATAGATTCTATTGAGTTGATAAAAAGTATTCTTACGAAGAAATACCCAGTAAATCATTAAAAAAATACTGAGACAAATGTTTGCTTTTAGTAGATATATCATCATTTTAGTGTCGATTTTCAATGAATAAACTTTGAAACTTAACGTCTTTGGAATTTAGCAAAAACTACTCGCCCTTCTCAATCAAAGCAATTATTTCTTTTAATTCCTGAGCTGATATTTTTTCATCTTTTACAAAAAAATTAACCATTTCTTTATAAGAATTTTTAAAATAATCATGTACCACGCTCCCCATGAAGGTCTTTTTGTAATTTTCTTCCGAGATGGCGGGCTGATACACATACACATTGCCGTATCGCTTAGCGTTAAGATAATTCTTCTTTTCCAAGTTTTTTATCATCGAAGCCAAAGTTGTGTAAGGTGGTTTTGGATCATTAATTTCTTCTAAAAAATTGCTGACCGTTGCCTCGCCTAATCGCCAAGCAATTAACATCAAGTCTTCTTCTGAGTTGGTAAGTTTATCTAATTGATTCATTTTGATTTATTCGTTATATTACGAAATTTTCGTAATATTAATTATTTTTTCGTAATTAATAAATTATTTGGGGAAATTTAATTTTGCATAACTCAATGCTTTGCCTCGAAATTTAAAAATAATGTATCCCGATACGGAAGTATTTAGGATCAGCATTAAGAAAATTTAACATATTTTTAGGTATAATGGATTGATAATTGTCGTACATTTATAACAATATTTACGCTGACCAAATCGTTACTTTTGTTTGTAAACTCTACTTCAAAAACTTAAATCCCCACGAGGGCTTCGATTATGAAACGAAATGTACTTTTTGGCATTATTTTGAGCGGTTCAGCCCTCACTACTTTCGCACAATCGTCTGATATTCAAAAGCCTATCACGATTACGCCCCATATTTCCATCCAAAATTTTGATTGGCTTGAACGCTCCACTGTTGGTAAAGCAGGCGTTCAAATTCAGTTTAAACCGACTAAAAGATTAAACATTACCTTAGATGGAAGCGTATTTAATAGCTTGGAAAATGCCACCCTTAACTACGGTAATTCTGTGGCTGTAGGACTTGCGGACAACAAAGGAAATATGAGTGCTTATGGACAAACTGGACAATTCGGAACAAGCAGTTCCTCCTTTCCAAAAACGAGCTATCAAGGTGCATTTATAAATATTGATGCAGGCATTCCAATTAAATTAGGGGATAGTTCAAGAACAACCATTGAACCGTTTGTGAGTGTTGAAGGAAAGATGTGGAGTCGTTCTGCGGACTATAGTGCTGATGGTGTTCCGTTGATTTATGAAGAAAAATACAAGTTTTTATCTCCTGCACTGGGAGCTAAATTGAGCTATAATACAAAGTCGAAAGTTAAATTAAGCCTTAGATTATCAGCCAGTTATCCTGCTATTTCAAAATTGAAAACCGACCCTAAAAGTCTTACTAATCCCAATACTGAAATTGATTTGACGAAGTGGCTTTCTCCTTCCGTTGAGTTAGGCGTAAAAGTAAAGAAGATTACATTAAAATTACGTTACGAAAGAATCAATATTGGCACACCAGATTCGGCAAGAGGATGTTCGCCTGCCTCTCGTGCAGACATTACAGGACTTTCAATTGGATATGATTTTTAAATAAAAAACAAATTCAAAATCAGCACTTCTTTTTTTAATAAGCAGAAAAAAACCTTCCCAACATTGCTGAGAAGGTTCTTAATATTTCTAATGACCTCAGGATTACAAAGTCAACGTTCCTCTGCGAGCCGCAGCAACCAAAGAGGCTTCTAAACCATTTTTGTTGATTGTACGAATCGCTTTTCCAGATACTTTCAATTGTACCCAAACGCCTTCCGACTCTAAGAAGAATTTCTTTGTGTGAAGATTAGGAAAAAATTTACGCTTAGTCTTGTTGTTAGCGTGTGAAACATTATTTCCTACTTGTGTTTTTCTTCCTGTTAATTGACAAACCTTAGCCATGATTACTCCTTATTTTTGTTATGTAAAATCGCCTTGGAAGCGATGCAATAGACTCATTTTTCAGTACTTTCTGAAACGGAATGCAAAATTAGGGATTTATTCTCAACGATACAATTTATTAAGAAAATAAAATCAAGAAAATCATTACATTTGCCTACTAATTTTAATTTCAATTCATGTTCAAAGCAATTGCCACATCTTTACTTTGGCTTACAAGTTTGCCCGTGTGTATTTACACACTCATTACGTACTTATTCTCATACACCCTCGTGCTTGATCATTGGTCGGCTGGATTTGTGATGATGAGCCTTCCTTTTGCTATGTTGGGATGTTTTATTATTGCCTTCACTTGGCTTTTTATTCGCCCTGTCAGAGCCATTTTACCCATTATGATTTTAGCATTAGGTTATCCATTTATTAAGCGAACTATCGTTTTCAAAGACCCCCAACGAGCATCCAATTCTTTGTCTGTTTTTAGTTATAATGTTTTTGGTTTTTATGGAGATGATTATGAAAGTAATCAAGAGAAAGCAAAAAAATTAATGACATATTCCATTGATTATGAGGCGGATATAAAATGTTTTCAAGAATTTTATAACATTGATGATGACGAACGATTCCAGACTTTAATGCCCATGTTAAAGGAAAATCCCTACTTCGTAAGCAATAAAGAAAAATGGAATCCAGGGATGGTTGGATTGATTATTTTCTCTGCGTATCCTATCATTAATCGTGATGGAAAAACCTTTGGAAGACGAAATGCTAATGGCTATTTGATGGCAGATATTGCCCGAAAAAAAGATACGATTAGAGTGATTAATATCCAATTACAATCCATGGGAATTAGGGTAAACAAGGTCGTCAGTAAAGTGGAAGGAGAGGATTATGAGCAAGCAAAGAAGGAAGGAAAAGGTATTATTTCATCCCTTAAAACTGGTTTTGAACAACATTCCGAAGAAATAGAGCCAATTGAAAGACTTATAAACGATAGTCCATATCCAGTAATTTTGTGTGGAGATTTTAATGAAACACCCTACGGAAATGCCTACGGAAGCATCAGAGACCGACTAAAAAATGCCTTTGAAGAGGCAGGAAATGGCTTTGGATTCACCTTAAACCGAAGCCCAAGAATTGTGAGAATTGATAATCAATTTTGTTCAGAATCTATAAAAGTGCTTGATTTTAAGACATTTAGCGATGTAAAGTTGTCTGACCATTATCCGATTTTGGGAAGATATGTAATTAGGTAATCAGGGATTGGGTAATTGGGGATTAGGTAACTCAACAAAATAATCCATTTTGAGAGAACTTAAAGGTTTTAAAACCGATTATCCGTAATCCCTAATCCCTAATCCCTAAAATGACTTTGCAATATTTGTAAATTCACGAGATTTCAAAGATGCTCCACCAATTAATCCTCCGTCCACATCTGGTTGTGAGAATAACTCTTCGGCATTTTTTTCATTGCAACTTCCACCATATAAAATCGAAGTTTCATCTGCCACATTTTGACCATATTTTGTCGCCAAATGTCCTCTCAAATAAGCGTGCATTTCTTGTGCTTGTTGCGAAGAAGCCGTTAAACCCGTGCCAATTGCCCAAATGGGTTCGTAGGCAATAACAATTTTACCAAAATCTTCCGCAGAAAGGTGAAAAAGGCTGTCAGTTACTTGCGAAGCGACAAATTCAAAGAAACCTTCGCCCTGACGTTGTTCTAAAGATTCGCCACAACAGAAAATTGGAGTCATGCCATTTTCTAAAACAATGTTTACTTTTTCTGCTAAAACTTTGTTCGTTTCATTGAAAAATTGACGACGTTCAGAGTGTCCCACCAATACGTGCGTAACCCCGATTGACTTCAACATTGATGCTGAAATTTCGCCTGTATATGCACCAGAAGCCTTATTTGAACAATTCTGAGCGGCAATTCCCATATTGGCAACTGCCGCAGTATGTTTTTGTAAAGTGGTCAAATAAAGGGCTGGCGGTGCAATAATGACTTGAACATCAGAATTAACTTCATCTTTCACCATGTGAACAACTTCGGATGCCAAAATCATGGCTTCGTCCATGGTTTTGTTCATTTTCCAGTTTCCTGCAACAATTTTCTTTCTCATTATGCTTGATTATTTTTTGGTAAAATTAAGTACGGATATTTTTAATTCCGAATTTAGGAATGTGGTTATTAGTTATTTGTTATTGGGCATTAGTAAAATACGAATAGTTAATTAATTGACCATCAAGGCTTTATTTAATAAAAAAAAGAGATAACAACTTAATTGCTATCTCTTAAATTAACCGATAACCAGTTTCTAATAACTAATAACCAGTTACCAATAACTATATCTTTAAAGCCGCTGGTAGAGCAACTTTCGATTTTCTTGTTTTTGATTTACGTGATGCCGTTGCTTTTCCACGTGAGGCTGAACGAGTTCCCATTGAAGCATTTGCAATTTGCAATTCAGTAATTTTTTGTTCATAACTTGCTATCAATGAAGCACTTTCAGATTTTTTTGCTTCTAAATCAGTCATCATTTTTTTCATCTGTTCGTCTAAAATAGTAAACTTAGACCCCATTTCTTCATTCTGACGTTTGAAGATGTTGACCTGTTGCTCTAATTTAGTGATTTCCACATTTTTAGCTTTTATCTGGTCTTCTAAGGTTAATTTTACCTCTTTCAATTCCCTGATTTCCTTGTGCGAACGCTCAACATTTACATCAAGACGGTCTTTATCTTTCACTAAATCAGCGTATTGTTTTTGACTTACACAAGAGCTAACTAACACGGCTAACGTTAAAACAACACTTACTTTACGGAAAATGGTGGTCATGATTTTTTTGGATTAAGGATTAATGCTTTACAAGGGCTAAGTATTTGAAAATTAATACAATATGTTTGAATATTTATAAATAATGACTTATCTTAGAGTGAAAATAACACAATATATTTTGGGAATAAATTTTATTTCACAATTCTTTAAAACTTTTAATGAAATTTGAAAAAACTTCTCTTGAACACGCATGAAATCTTGGTTAAAAATAATTTTTCTTTCCGCTATTCCATATATAAATTATGGTCAGGAAGGAAAAATACTTGAACGACAGGTAATTTCAAACCTTGAAATAGAGGCAAAATCGACCGCTAAAACGGTAAAATTAAAACCTGTAAATGATGAACGATTTGGATTTCAGCTTGCTAAAAGGCGGAAGATAACAAGAATACCATTTGAATTTCAAGCAAATTTAGTGATAGTACCCGTAAAAGTCAATAACTCAGACACTTTACGTTTCATTTTAGATACGGGAGTGAGTTCAATTTTGCTCACCGACCCTCAAATTGCTAAAAACCAATTCATGAAATTTGCTCGTAATGTGAAAATTTCTGGTGCGGGTGAAGGCAATGATATTGAAGCAGGGATTGTGTTGGATAATACAATCACAATGGGCAATATGATTGGCTATCGGCAGAATTTGGTGGTTTTGAAGGAAGATGTTTTGAAATTGAGCGAGTTTGTAGGGAGTCCAATCCACGGCATTATTGGGTATGAAATTTTCAACCGTTTTGTGGTTACCATTGATTTTGGCACGAATGAAATTATTCTCCAAAATCCTGAACATTATAAATACAAACCCAACAAAGGTGAACGTTTTCCAATAACAATTGAAGAAAATAAACCCTATTTAAGCACTATTGAGTTAATTAATGATAAACAAAATTTACCCTTAAAAGTAATTTTAGACACGGGTGCGGGTCATGCTATTTCTCTGGATGCGAATAGAAGTAACGGAATACCAATGCCCGAAAAAGTGGTGAAAGCTCAATTAGGACGTGGTTTGAGTGGAATTATTAATGGAAGTCTGGGCAGAATTTCAAAATTAAGATTAGGAAAATTTGAGATGAAAAACTTAGTTGCCTCTTTTCCAGACAGTGCTTCTTACCGTATAAAAGGAATGGAACTCACTGAACGTCAGGGGAATATAGGGTGCGAATTTTTAAGAAGGTTTAAAGTAACTTTTAATTATCGTGACCAATATATCGTTTTGAAACCCATCAATCGCCGTATGAAAGAGCCTTTTGAACACAATATGTCGGGTATTGAATTAATGGCAAGAGGAGAGGATTTTCATGAATACATGATTGATAGGATCGTTGAAAATTCGCCCGCTGATGATGCAGGATTGTTGCAGGGAGACCGTGTGATGTTTATCAATAACAAGTCTTCAAAAGATATTTCTATTAGTGAAATTTATAAATTATTTCAAAAAGGGGAAGGAAAAAATATTAATTTGATAATGAATCGAGAAGGGAAAGTATTTTTTGCAACAATTAATTTGCGGAGGTTAATTTGAAATTATTTTTTTCTTGAATCTAACACATTTAAAATAATTATTTCATCTCGTAAAATTGTATAAAACAAAATATTATGAGGGAGAATAGGTAATTTTCTTACGGCATCTAATTCGGAATGTTCTTTTCCAAGAAAAGGCATTTTTTCAAGTCTAAAAGTTTGTTCAATAAGATTATCTGTGAATTTCTCAGCCACTTCAAAGTTCCAATCGTCTAACAAATAATTCGTAATGTCTCTTATATTTTCCTTGGCGTTATCTGTCCAACTTATTTTGAAAGCCATTGGTTAATTTCTTTTTTTAATTGTTGCGTAGAAATAGTTTTTCCAGATTCAGCCTGTAAAATAGATGATTTTAAATTACTAATCATTTCAGGAGAATTTTCATTTAGTAAAGTTGAATCTTGACCCAAGTAAAAAGCCACAGAATCAAATAAATCCTGTAAACGAGCTTCATCTTCAATGTTATCAATGAGTTTATGAAATTCTGTTTTTAATTCTATTACTGACATAATCTTGTTATTTATTGTTCAAATATACCATTCTTTTCTAAATTTCAGCATTTTAACCCGTTAATATTGTCAAATTCTTAGAAATCAAGTTTTTATATTTAATCCTCCTTCTGAAATACTTGTTTTTTGATAAGCAATTCATTAATTTTGCGGAGAATTTAAAGGAAGAGGGGTCGATAATCCCTCTTTTTTGTTTTTTTTAATTTGAGTATTTGTAGTTATAAATTTTGCAAAATATGATAGCACATTCAAAACATAAAGTAGGTGGAATCGTATCTGCCACTGAAATTTTAAAAGCAGGAGGACCAGCAGCTTGGGCAAAAAAGACTGGTTATAGCAGTAAGAATATTAAAATGTCTGGTATTATTTCTCTTACCGAAAAGCAATTAGCAGATGCGTTAAAATGCGTAGATTAATTGAATGGAGAAATCACTATTATATGATACAGGTGTTTTAATTTATATCGTTAGAGATAGTTCTATTGACGAAAATGTCCGAAAAATGATAAATCCTAATGGCTTAGAAGAGTTTATATCAGTAGTCAATAAGGCAGAAGCTCTCTCAATAGCTAATCGAAATGCGTGGGGAAAAGCAAAAATTTTGAAGCTAAATAGATTATTTCATAGTATCACAATTGTAGATATTTCTGATAATTTAATAATTGATAGATATGTTGAGATTGACGTATTTAGTCAAAAGCAAAGAGGTAGTAGAAAAGAAGATTCGCCAAGAAATATGGGTAAAAATGACCTGTGGATTGCCGCTACTTGTTCGAGTTTAGAATTTAAGTTGATAACTACTGACAAAGATTATGATCATTTGCAAGATGAATACCTCGAAAGGTCATATTTTCCACCAGAGTCTTTTAAATGATAATACTCAACAACTTATTGATTTGAAGACTTAATAACTTATTGAATGACCAAAGAACAAATAACAGAGTTGCTTCAACCTTACTTAGAAGACGATAGAATTTTTATTGTTGAAGTAAAAGTGAGTGAAGGTAAAATTCGACAAACCATTACCATACTTTTAGATACTGACGAAGGAATCAAAATTGAAGAATGTGCCTCAATCAGCAGAAGATTAGCCCATTTTATTGAAACCAACGAATTAATAAAAGATGCTTATAATTTAGAAGTATCATCGCCAGGCATTGACCAACCGCTTCTTTTGAAACGTCAATACATAAAAAATGTTGGTAGAAATTTGAAGTTACAATTAGTGGAAGGTGGTGAGAAAGTTGGAGCATTAGAGAACGTTACTGACGAAGGAATCGTTTTCAAGGAGGAACAAAAGAAATCAAAAGGCAAAAAAGTTGTACTCGTAGAAAGCCTAACCATTGCTTTCGAGAATATTAAACAAGCCAAAGTACAAATATCGTTTAAATAGGTGTTTTGTATGGAGTACAAAGTATCAAGTATTAGGTATTAAGAAAACAGAGTAAAGCTATTGAACTTAAATTTTCTTAATACTTAATACCTAATACCTAATACTCATTACAACCATCCTGAAACTTATGAAAAGATGAATAGTGCAGAATTAATTTCGTCGTTTGCCGACTTTGCAAAGGAAAAAAATATTGATCGTCCAACGATGATAAAAGTGCTGGATGAAGTTTTCCGCACCATGATTCGTAAGAGATACGGAACAGATGAAAATTTTGATGTTATTATCAATCCTGACAGTGGTGACTTAGAAATGTGGCGTACTCGTGAAATTGTTGATGATAATTCAGAAGACATTTGGGACTACGATAAAATACCTTTAGAAGAAGCTAAGAAAATTGAACCTGATTTTGAAATTGGAGAAGAAGTAGCAGAACTGGTTAAATTAGAAGATTTCGGACGTAGAATTGTTCAGACGGCTCGCCAAACACTTATTCAAAAAGTTAAAGATTTGGAAAAAGAAGGCCTTTTTGAAAAATATAAGGATTTGGTTGGTGAAATGGTTTCGGGAGATGTGTATCAGATTATTGGGAAAGAATTTATTATTACTGATGGTGAGGGGAATGAATTGACTCTACCAAAATCAGAAATGATTCAGAAAGACCGTTTCAAGAAAGGTGAAGCAGTAAAAGCCGTTATTCATAAAGTAGATATGAATAATGGAACACCAAAGATTATTCTTTCAAGAACTTCTCCTGTATTTTTGGAACGTTTATTTGAACAAGAAATTCCAGAGATTTATGATGGTCAAATCATGATTCGTAAAATTGTTCGTGAGCCTGGCGAGCGAGCAAAAGTAGCCGTAGAATCGTATGATGACCGTATTGACCCAGTTGGTGCTTGCGTAGGGATGAAGGGTTCTCGTATTCACGGAATTGTTCGTGAGTTACAAAATGAGAACATTGATGTTATAAACTATACAGAAAATCTTGAACTTTTGGTTGGACGTGCTTTAAGCCCTGCCAAAGTAAGTTCGATGAAGATTGATAAAGAGAAAAAACGTATTGCGGTGTATTTACAACCAGATCAAGTGTCTTTGGCAATTGGTAAAGGTGGACAAAATATTAAATTAGCAGGGAAATTAGTAGGTTACGAACTAGATGTTTACCGTGACATTAAAGAGTCAGAGGTGGATGATGAGGACGTGGACTTGACAGAATTCTCTGATGAAATCGAAAGTTGGGTGATTCTTGAGTTACACAAAATCGGTTTAGATACTGCCAAACAAGTTCTGGCATTGAATGGTGAAGAATTAATTCGCCGTACTGAACTTGAAGAAGGAACGGTGAATGACATTTTAACAATCCTACGTTCCGAGTTTGAATAAGTTTAAAAAGTAATTGTGTGATAGAGTGACTGAGTGTATCGACCATTTAGTTTTCCCATCCAATTCCTTCGACTCAGTCACTCTAACACACAATTACAACATATAACATTATAGAAAAGTATCAATTAACAAGCATGACAGAAGATAAAATGATGCGTTTGAGCCTTGTGGCAAAGCAAATTGGCGTGGGTACCTCAACCATCGTGCAAAAGCTTTCTGTGCAGGGTCATAAGGTAGAGAACAATCCTAACGCTAAATTAAATTTTGAACAACTGAAAATCGTTGCCAAAGAGTTTGGAGCAAGCGGTCTTTTGCAAGAATCCACTTCTACCACTCAAAAGGTATCAGAAGAGGAAGTTTTTGTTCCTGTAAAGAGACAGGATGAAGACTATATGCCTTTGTATTCACGTAACACACCAAAAACTGAGCCAATTGCAGTTGTCACAGAATCTCCAAAAGTTGAAAAGGCAGTAGAACCTGAAAAAAATGAAGCGAAAGCAGAGGTTTCATTTAAGGTATTGGGTAAAATGGAATTAGATGCCAAAGGCAATGTTATTCCAGTGAGACCAGCAGTAGTTGAAGTACCAAAAAAAGCCGTTGAGCCTGTGAAGGTTGAAGAGGTTAAACCAATAATAGCAGTAATGGTTGAACAACCAAAAGCCGTTGAGCCTGTGAAGGTTGAAGAGGTAAAACCAGTAGTGCTTGAAGTACCAAAAGCCGTTGAGCCTGTGAAGGTTGAAGAGGCAAAACCAGTGATTATGGAACAACAACCAAAAGCCATTGAATCTGTGAAAATTGAGGAAGTAAAACCAGTAGTAGTGCCTGTGGCTATAACGCCCAAGCCTGTTGTTGTTGCTCCAAAAGTTCAATTGAATCAGCAAAATAACCAAAATCAACCACGTCAACAAGGTGGAGGTCAGGGAAATAATAATCAGAACCAAAACAGACAGCAAGGTGGGGGACAAGGAAACAATACCCAAAACCAAAATAGACAGCAAGGTGGAGGTCAGGGAAATAATACCCAAAATCAGAATAGACAGCAAGGTGTTGGAGGTCAAGGAAATAATAATCCAAGACAACAAGCGAGAGATAATCAACCGATAAGACCACAAGGAACGGCGAACCAAGTGCTTCCAAGCAGACCAGCCATTGGTACACCTATTGGAGTTGGTAGTATTCAAAATAATCAAAAGCCCGCTCAACCTGTTGATAATAAAGTTCAGAAATTGGGGCGTAATGATGCCATTCCTGAGGATACTTCAGCAGTTGAATTAATTGAAGCAAAAGGCGAGCAATTACGTGGATTGAAGGTTCTGGGTAAAATTGAATTACCCGTTGAAACGCCACGTGGAGGAAATAATCGTAATAACAATAATAGTAACAATAAGAAAAAACGGAAACGTATTGATAAACCTGGTGGAGCAAAAGTTACGGAAACAGAAATTCGTAATGAAAGAGGTGTGCCACGTCCGAAAAAAGACGGAGTTCCAATAGATCCAAATGCTCCAAAAGTACCAGTTACTACTGGAACTGGTACTAATACGAGGACTACAACCCCAGGACAAGGTGGTAATAATAATAATCACAGAACAGGAAACAGTCCGAATTATAAAGGAAATCGTAATAATAACAATACAACTACAACGCCTGGTGCAAAACCTGTACCGAAAGGAGAAGTAACTGAAAAGCAAATTCAAGACCAAATTAAGGCAACAATGGCTCGTCTGCAAGGACAGTCAAATAAGTCGAATTTTGGGGCGAAAGAGCGTCGTGAGAAACGTAAATTCCGTGCAGATAGAAACGAACAGAGACAATTAGCGGAAGATGAAGAAGCAAAAGTATTAAAGGTAACTGAATATATTTCAGCATCTGAATTAGCTTCGATGATGGATGTATCAATAAATGAAGTCATCTCATCATGTATGAGTTTGGGGATGTTTATTTCGATAAATCAACGTCTTGAAGCCGATGTAATTGCTTTAATTACAGAAGAATTTGGTTTTGAAGTACAATTTGTATCAGCCGAAGAAGAGATTGATTCATCCGTTCCAGAAGAAGTAGATTCTCCTGAAGATTTATTGCCAAGAGCCCCAATTGTAACGATTATGGGTCACGTAGATCATGGTAAAACATCTTTACTTGATTATATACGTCGTGCTAAAGTGGCAGCAGGTGAAGCAGGTGGTATTACTCAACATATTGGAGCATACTCTGTGAAACAAGACGATGGTAGAAGAGTAACGTTCTTGGATACTCCTGGTCACGAGGCATTTACTGCCATGCGTGCAAGGGGTGCGAAAGTTACAGACGTTGCCATTATTGTAATTGCGGCTGATGATGCCGTGATGCCACAAACGGAAGAAGCCATTAACCATGCAATGGTTGCGGGTGTACCAATTGTGTTTGCTTTCTCGAAAGTTGATAAACCAGGAGCAAATACCGAGAAAATTCGGGAACAATTATCTATCAAAAATATTCTTGTTGAAGAATGGGGTGGTAAATATCAAACGCAAGAGATTTCTTCTAAATCAGGTGCGGGAGTTAATGAATTACTAGAAAAAGTATTGCTTGAAGCAGAAATGTTAGACTTGAAAGCCAATGCCAATAAACGTGCCATTGGTACGGTTGTAGAGGCTTCGTTGGATAAAGGTCGTGGATACGTTGCCAATATTTTGGTGCAAGCAGGAACGTTGAAAGTAGGAGATATGATGCTCGCAGGAGCCCACTACGGACGTGTGAAAGCCATGTTTGATTATCGTGGAAATAAATTAAAAGAAGCAGGGCCATCAATTCCAGTACAGGTATTAGGTTTGGGTGGAGCTCCAGCAGCGGGTGATAAATTGAGTGTAATGGAAAATGAGCGTGATGCTCGTGAAATTGCTAACAAACGTGAGCAAATTATCCGTGAGCAATCATTGCGTACTCGTAAGCATATTACACTTGAAGAGATTGGTCGTCGTAAGGCAATTGGTACTTTCAAGGAATTGAATGTAATTGTGAAAGGAGACGTGGATGGTTCAGTAGAAGCCTTATCGGATTCATTATTGAAATTATCAACCGAAGAAGTACAAGTAAGAATTATCCACAAAGGTGTTGGACAAGTTTCAGAATCAGACGTATTATTAGCTTCGGCTTCCGATGCGGTGATTGTGGCGTTCCAAGTTCGTCCAAGTACAAATGCACGTCGTTTGGCAGAAAATGAGCAAATTGAAATCCGTACTTATTCAATTATTTACCAAGCAATTGATGATGTTCGTGATGCAATGGAAGGCTTATTAGCTCCTAAATTTGAGGAAGTAATTACAGCAAATATTGAAGTTCGTGATGTCTTCAAGATTACGAAAGTAGGAACAGTTGCAGGGGCGTATGTATTGGATGGAACGGTGAAGAGAGCTCACAAAATTCGTGTTATTCGTGATTTCGTGGTAATTCACGAAGGAGAAATTTCAGCCTTGAAACGTTTCAAAGACGATGTTGCTGAAGTTAAATTTGGATATGAATGTGGTCTATCAATCAAAAACTTCAACGACCTTGAAGTAAGTGATGTGATTGAATGTTACGAATTAAAAGAATTGAAACGTACTTTATAAGAAGTGGTTTCTTTATATAGAAAAAGGGTTTCTGATTGATTTCAGAAGCCCTTTTTGTTTTGGTAAGTATTTAATATTACTTCAAAGCCTCCCCCTCCAAAACCCGCTTCTTTTCTAACAAACCTGTTTCTTCCTTAGTAAAATGATTTTCAAGATTGATAAAATCTCCTGTTTGAAAAATATATCGTTGGTCGTTTTGTTGGGTTGATAACTGGCTTGCCAATTGCTGAACTTTATTGGCTAATTGCTCAATAAATGCTTGTAATTCGTCCATTCCCACGTCCGTGAAGTCTATATTGCCGAAGGAAATACCTAATTTGAGTTCGTTTAAAATCTCTTGCAGGGCTGACACATTATTTTGGTCGTAGGCGGCTTTTAGTTTTATGAATACTTGGTGGGCTTTTTCTTTAAATTCTTCCTTTACCAATGGACTATCTGGGTGGCAAAGTTTTACGGCTTCTCGGTATAATTGTTTTAAAGTTTCTTGTAAAGTCGTATCATTTCCTTTTTCAATCGTCTGATTATCTTCTTCAATAGCCGAATGAAACGACTCCCAGCGTTGTTGGGCTTCTTGCTCCTGGCGTTTACTCTCTGGCTTTTCCGTCAATTTGGCTTTACGTTCAAGAATAATTTTTTGTAACCACAAAATCTCTCCGATAATGGTTTGAAATCGAACTCGGTAGGAGGCTTCGTATAGTTGAATATGTTTCTCAACTCCCGCTAATGCTGTCTCTAACCAACTAATTTGAGCATTGTATAATTTGATTTGATTTTGAAGTGATTGCATTAAGGGCGACAAAATCATGCCTTCCTTTTCGTTAAGTGTACCCGTGAGTAATTCAAACTGGATTAAAAAATCATCAATTGCCTCTTGATTATCAGTCAACATAATGGATTCGCTGTTTTTATGGAATCCGTTGTAGGTATAATTTGCTGAACCCGTCAGTAAAGTAGCGTTATCAATAATGCAAAATTTGTGGTGCATAAATGCTTTATCCGCCACAATGAGTTTACCGCCTGTCTGTTTAAACCCATTAAAATCCAAAGAATAAGATTCATCAAAATTCTTGGAATCATTGGAAAGTACAAGTACCACTCGCACGCCAGCTTTGCGTTTGAAAACGAGTAGATTCAGGATGTCTTGGTCGGTAAACCATGCTACCGCTATCTGAATACTTGACGATGCCGTTTGTATTTGTTCAAGTACGAGTGGTTTTAGTCCTTTAAAATGTGCTTTCATGGTTGTATGATAATGAGGCTATAATCATCTTCTTCGATGCCTGTATTGTTTTTGATGTATTGCCAAAAGGTTTCTTCACTTTTGAGGGCTTTGGAAATGGTTTTCAAAAAAGCTTTAAAACCCTTCGGATTATTTTGGTAGTGTTCTAAAATATGCTTGCTGATGGCATCGGTTGCTAATAAACAAATAACTTTATCTTTGGGAATTGTACCCGACCGAAAACCTAATTCATTGGGAAACACCGACCAATTGAGTAAATGCGTACCTCCTGAAAGTTCTTCGGGTTTTTGAAAAGGGTAACTTTCTAAGTGATTATTGGCATAAAAAAACACGTGACTATCTCCAAAAGTAAGCCAGTGAAATTCATTTTCTGTTTGCCAAACCACCACTAACGTACTGGCACTGCCTTCTTGATAAAAACGTTTGAGTTGGAAAACGTCCTGTTGCATTAATGGCTCATATTGTTGCACAAAAGCCTCCGTTTGTGGTTCTAACCAAGTAATAAATTCCTCAAAAGTATGAATGGGAGCGTCTGGTAGATGTTTTAGTAAAAATTCCGCCCACTCGCCACACAAAATACCTGTACCGCCCGCACCATCCGCTAATGCTTGTATATGAGGATTATCTACCCAAATACGGTCTTCGTTTGGGAGGGGTGATTGACTATTGTGAGTTTTGGAAATGGTTTGGGATTTTGTCACTGAGGTTGATTTCGGAGTAAAATTAATGCCTATGCAAAAGTAACTTGTGCCAATTCATTTCCTACTTTATGAATGGCATCTTGCAATTTTAACACTTGTGCTTTACTTGCCGTTTTACTACCCGCTACATAATGCCTTAACAAACTTGCATTAAGACCCGCATATTTGGCAATTTCTGATATTTTTAGGTACCCAAAATTTTCAAAAAATGCACTTAAATCATAGCTAATCTCAAAATTGATTGCATTAGGCTCTAAATCATGAAAATCAGCCAACAATGTTTTCATTTTTATTTGAAGTTCTTCCGTATTTCCAGCACTTTCTGCCAATAAATTATCATCATACGTTATTCTACCCCAAACCATTCCGTCTTTGGCACTTTCAATGATTAATTTAATATTTTCCATTTTTTTTATTTTTAATTGCAGGGTTATTTTAAACCTGCCTGTTTCAAGATACTGTTTAGTGTGCCTTTCGGAATATCACCACCGTGGATTGGTACGGTTACTTTTCCTTATTTGATTTCATGGATAAGTTGCAAATGACTTCCTTTTTGTGTTTTATCGAACTAACCATCATCATAGAATGGTATAAGTTTTATTATCTGAGGTGATTATGCTATCAAAATATGGGCATCAATGGCTGAAGGAAAATGATTTAATGTTGGTTGATAATTATAAAATGCTATAACAATGCGAGCTTATTTTTTTTTTGATATTTTTTATGTCTAAATTCAAGCATTATTTTAAAAACAATAGTTTAAAACAAAATCAAAAAAATGGAACAAAAATTTAAAGTTGTTAAGTATGAACCTTCTACAAGAACAGGAGCAACAACAACACAAGGACGAACTACTATGACTACCCCTGAAAAGGTTTTAGAGACTTGCAAGGACGGATTTATGACAAAGCAAGAAGCTGAAAATTATAAAACAGCAATTTGGGAGCATAATCCTTTTGACCGTTTTAAGGTTGAGCCGTATTTCTAAATAATTTATTTCTAATTTGGTAGAACAACTCTGTCTCACGTAGGGTAGCGTCTCGGCTATTCATTTTACATCAGAAACATAAGTATTTGATTGTCAATAATTTATGAATAAAATTTACTTAGTGAGTTGCTAACATAAGATGAATGGTGAGTAACCGTATCTACGGGTAGGGGAGTGTTCTACTGACTAAGGAAAAATTCATACAATATGTCTGGTGAGAATATCAGAAACCGACTTAGAAATTTTATTTCTAAAATGTTCTGGATATAACATTGATTTTTTATCTAAGTTTAAATTTTCTTCAATCCAAGTAAGATTCCTATTTAATAGATTTATTGTCATTGCTATTGCACCAAATTTGAATTTAAAAAGTAATGTATTTTCATCAATTTCTACAAATTTTAATTCACAATGCTTTTGTTTTAGTTCATATTTATCATTAAACCTTGGGACACTACAAAATTTTTGTATTTCAAAGTCAGTAGTCAAAAAAGGATATGGATTATTATCTTTTACTGTTAGAAAATCTTTCAAATCTTTGAAGTCATACTTTTTAAACAGAGTTTTTTGAGAATGATAAAATGATTCAAGACCTATTTTTAACAGTAGTTTTGAAGTGGCTACTTCGCTTTTGTCGAATGAGGGAACTACTAAATATCCTATTTTAGTTGCAGGATTGAATTCAACCATGTTTTCTTTGTTTAATCCATTAACATTTATGTACTTTTTTCGAAAATTTTCATCTCCTTCAATTGTTAACTTCCTCACTTTTCCTTTCGCATTTTTGCCTTTCTTTGTTATGATTGCTAATCTTGCTCTTTCCATAACAAAAATAGATTCTGTTAGAGCTTTATCTTCAAACTTAGAAAACCTACCATTACATATATCGCAAACTTCACCTTTTTTCATAACATATTTTTTGTTCCCAAATGATTCGGGAACAATATGTTCAATAGAATTAGCTTCGTTTTCTTCGTCACAAAAGATACATTTCATAAAAATAAATTGTTGGTGATTAAATGTTGTTTAAGATTATTCCATAAACTAATGAATACCTATTACCATTTAGTTTATGATATTAGTCATACTTATTAATTAATTTATCAGCCACAAATGTTCAAAACAAAATCAGGTTGAACGCATTTAAAAATGCAATTTTGAGTTTAAAATCAATGAATAGTACAATTTTATAACTGTAATTTTGCCAGAAATAATAAATTGATGAAAATTTGAATCTGGTTTTAGGTTTATGTTAACATAAATAC
>JANXML010000248.1 GCA_025354645.1 Arcicella sp.
GGTCGTAATGTTGGAATTAGTGTAAGTGTAATTTCCAGAAAAACCGATATTTTTGAAATATTTGGTAAAGACAATTTCCGCTCCAAAATTGGTAGCCGTTCCAAAATTCAAAGGCGTATAAACGTAGGTAGCATTACCAAATTGAGTAAATCCGTATTCAATTGGGTTCTGAATATTTTTGAAAAAAGCCCCAATTAAAAGTTGTTCATTGCCTTTCGGGAAAGCCTCAAAACGAACATCTACGTTATCCGCAACGGTATGTTTCAAGTTATAATTACCCGATTCATTAAAGTATTCGCCTTGAATTGTAGCTGGTACGATTTCAAAATACCCTGGGCGAGAAATTCCCTTAAAATAGGAAAGGCGAAGATTTTGCGTGCCCGAAAGTTTATATTTCAAGTGCAAACTGGGTAAAATATCCATGTAACTGATATTCCCCGTTTTGCCCGTTGCTGTTACGGGAAGTTGAGAAATGTAAGACTGATTGGTGTTTTCTACCCGAACACCACCCAAGATTTGCCATTTTTGGTTATTAAATTTTCCCTGTAAATAACCCGCCGAGATTTGTTCTTTTGCCGTGTAATTATTGGCATTCGTGCTATCTGCGTAAGCATAAGATTCTGGACGGAAGGAGAAAATCGTTTGGTCGATGGTGGTAAAAACCTGTCTGTTACCGCCTTGTAGTACCGTTGCCAACGTGTAACTATTGTAATAATTACTACGGTCTTTATTGCGATACATTCCACCCGTAGCGAATTCAATTTTGGAAGTTGGATTGTAGGTTAGATTCAAATAACCCGTCAAATCATTGTCTTCGTTGCGTGTCCAGATGTGGCTTACGTTATCAATATACGTTGCTGATTGAGCAATTTTACCGTCCACCCCTTGCGATGTTCGGTAAGTTAGCGAACGGTCTGTCCAATCTGGGGTTTTGCTGGTTGCCAAAGAATAAGCTGCCGACCAGTTTAACTTCAACTTATTACCTAAATTATGGTCGCCTTGCAAAGTTGAATTATACACATTTTGTCTTCTGAAAACCGAGCGGTCATTATTGCCAACGTCTCCTACCAAAGTCAATTGATTGGTAACTTCTTGGCGATGTTGCCAATCTTCCAACTGCATAAATAGGTTGTAGAGGCTCAGTTTGTTGTTTTTGTTGAAGGCATAATCAAATTTCAGGTTTATCCCCAAACGAGCTTGTACATTGGAATAAGTACGTTTCCTCACCGATTCTACCAAAGCTGTGTTGGGCGTTGGGTCGGGACTTGGTTGTCCGTTCAAACTAAAAAATAGTGAATTACTGCCTCTGTACGTATGCTGGTAACTACCTCCGAAAAGAAACCCTAATTTATGGTTGAAAATACGATTACCCACTGAAAGGCTCAACAAGCCATTTATCGGGTTGGCAACTTTGGTATATTGCAGATTTTGAACAGAAAAATCAGAGACTTTGGCAGGAATAAGATTGCCCGATATTTCAGCGGGAGATTTAAGGTTTATTTTCGAGGTACTGAATCCAGAGAAATCTTGATTGTTAAAAATTTGACTAAATCCTCCTGACACTGTGGCAGATAAAGTCAAATAATCAGGCACCGATTTCATCACCATGTTCATCGCCCCACCGATGGCATCGCCTTCCATATTGGGCGTTAATGCTTTTACAACCTCCAATCTTTCCAGCAAATCAGCGGGAAAAATGTCCATCGGCACATAACGATTTTTGTTATCAGGACTTGGGATTTTTACGCCATTGACCGAGGTATAATTGTACCGTTTGTCCATACCACGAATCACGGCATATTGTCCATCACCCGTACTGTTGCGAACCACCGAAACCCCCGAAACCCGCTGTAAAATGTTCCCTACCGTGATGTCAGGCAATAATTGAATAGTTTTGGCAGAAATAATATTGAGGACATTATCAGATTTTTGTTCGGATTTTCGAGCTGAATTATCCGTCTCTTTGTCGGCTGAGGCGGAGACAACAATTTCTTGAAGTTCATTGAAATTTTCAACCAGAGCAAAGTCCAATTTTACAGTGGATTGCAAATTGGCAACATTCACAGACTTGGTTACAGAAGCATATCCAACATACTGAATTTTGCAGATATAATTTCCAGTGAGAACTCCTTTTATCTCAAAAGAGCCATCTAAATTTACGGAAGCACCGTATTTAGTTTTTTCTAACGTCACGGTTGCACCCACCAAGGGTTCGTCCGTGTTGGCATCGGTCACAAACCCTTTGATTGTGCCAGCAAAGGAAAGGTTTGTAATCAGCAATAAAATTAACAGATTGTATAAATGTTTCATGGAGTGGGTCAATTAAAATGCAAAATAACAAACCAGTTATAGCCTCAATGTTAGTGAAGAATTAAGAATAAGTTAAGATTTTTTAGGATTTGATAATCTTTACTTAACACTATAAACCGAGATGCCAAATGTTCCTGTTGCGGGTGTTTTGCCATCTTCTTGATAATCAGAACCAGTCAGAAAGATGTTGTGATTTTTATCATCAAAAACGATTGTTTTTTGACCTTTTACAGTGGTAAGTATTTGACCAACAGTATAGTTATCTGCATCTGATTGTTTGATAATGGTTGCATTTCCCTCACCGTTTGAGGTAATAATTAACGCTAATTTTTCGTCATAAATCACGCCATCAACTCCTGCACCAATCGGGAGTGTGGCAACGATTTTTCCAGAACTCGCATCCATTACAACCATCGTTTTTGTTTTCCGACAAACCGAAAACAAGCGATTATTTTTCACATCCATCGCCAAGCCCGTAGGCACTTCGTTGGGAGCGAGCGAAAATTTACTTTTAATCTTCAAGGTTTTGGCATCAATTTCAAAGATTTCGTTGCTTTCTTCATTGTTGTTGAAAATACTTCCTTTTTCGTTGCTTACCGCAAATTCTGGACCGCCACCCATTTCAATTTTTCCCACCACTTTGTCTGTTTTAGGGTCAATCACAATGGCATTTCCACTACCATTATTGAAAACAAAAACCTGATTTGAGAACTTGTCGTAGAGAATTGCATCGGCTTTTTTACCTTCTATCATGATGGTATTCAACACTTTATACGTTTTTAGATCAAAAACAGTAATTGAATTATCCGTACCATTTGAAATAAATCCTTTGTTCAAACCGCTCACGGGAGCAATGCCGTGAACACCTTTTAAGCCCGAAATTTCTCCGAGTTGCTTTTCGGTTTTCAAGTCGATAATGTGAATTCTGTCGGCGTGAGCAACGTACAATTTACCGTCATCAATTTTTTGATAATCCCATTTTCCATCACCAGTTGGAAGGCTGATTTTTCTGGCAAATTGATACGTTGAAGTTTGAGCAAAAGCAATATTTGACAGGATGATTTGAAATAGTAATACTTTAAGAAAAATCGCAGTAAAATGACACATAGTTATCTTGTTTATTTTTGAGTTAAAAAATTCTGAATCAAAACTAAACAATAACTGACGTTGAATTCTGTGGGAAATTTGAAGTCTTACAATCTTAATGATTTGATAATGAATGAATTATAAAAATAATATTGTGATTATTTTATTTTAATAATTACTTGACATTGAAATCTAAATTAAAAAGTTTCCATTTCTCGAATAATAAATTGGATTAACTATTTCATAATAATCTCTTCATAATCAACACTATACGTTGAATAAATCTTCACAGTCTAATAACATTTCTTTAAAAGTAAGGTTAAACCCCAATGGTAATTTTGTGAAATATTAAAACTTCACAAACCCATGAGAAATATTTTACAATTCACTTTCGGAGGGATACTTCTAAGGTTAATTTCCAGAATTTTCCTGCCAGTTATGTTCATTTTTTTCTCGTTTGTCGGCAATGCCCAAGAGCGTATCGTAACGGGAAAAATTACCGACAAAACCGATAACGCACCCATCGCAGGGGCAACGGTCAGGATTAAAGGAACGGAAAGAGGAACAACGGCAACTGCCGAAGGAATTTTCAAAATATCAGTTTCTGAAAATTCTATTCTTCAATTTTCATTTATCGGTTTCACTCCGCAAGAGATTCAAGTAGGCTCAAAATCAACAATTAATGTTTCTTTAAATGAAAATGTTCAAGAATTACAGGAGGTTGTTACAACTGCCTTAGGTATTTCAAAAGAACGGAGAAGCCTAACAAATGCCATCCAGACCGTGAAAGGTGCTGATTTAATCAAAGCACGTGAGCCAAATCCCATTAATTCATTGGCAGGAAAAGTGGCAGGTTTAACGATTGGTGCATCTGCCGAATTGTTAGGTCGCCCGAGTGTGGTTTTGAGAGGTAACGAAGATGTGCTTTATGTGGTTGATGGTGTACCTATAAATTCCGATACTTGGAATATTTCAGCCGATGATATTGAAACATATTCCGTTTTGAAAGGGGCAAATGCTGCTGCTTTATACGGTTTTAGAGGAAAAAATGGGGCAATTTTGATTTCTACCAAAAAAGGCTCAAAAGATAAACGTGGTTTCTCAGTCGAGTTTAATTCTTCGACGATGATAGAGAGTGGTTTCAATGCCATACCGAAAGTTCAAGACCTTTATGGACCTGGTGACCACGGGCAATATGGCTTTGTTGACGGCAAAGGGGGTGGAAATAATGATGGAGATTACGACATCTGGGGACCCAAATTTGACCCAACTGGCAACACAAAAATTGCTCAATACGATAGTCCAATTGACCCCACAACGGGCAAAAGAATACCGACTCCGTGGGTGGCTCGTGGAACGAATAATCTTCAACGCTTTCTAAGAGACGGTGTATTAACAAACAACAACGTTGCCATTGCCAGTTCAACTGATAAGGCTGATATTCGTTTTTCTATGTCGCATAATTATCAAAAAGGAATTGTGCCAAACACGCAATTAAACATTGTAAATTTTAGTGTAAATGCTGGTATTAATTTCTCTAAAAAATTGCGTTTGGAGACTAATTTAAACTATAATCGACAGTTTACCCCAAATATTCCCGATGTGAATTACGGACCAAATTCATTGATTTACAACATGACTATTTGGGGCGGTGCCGATTGGAACGTGGACGATATGCGTAATTATTGGCAAGCTGGAAAAGAGGGTGTTCAACAAATTTATGCTGAATATCAACGCTACAATAATCCCTATTTTATGGCGTATGAATGGTTGAGAGGACATCAGAAAAATGATATTTATGGATATGCTTCTTTGGATTATAAATTCAATGATAATTTCTCGGTAACGGGTCGAACGTCAGTTACTACTTATGACATTTTCCGTTCTGAAAAGTTCCCATATTCTGCCACCGTTTACAGCCGTGAGGAAGGAAAAGGTGATTATCGTGAAGACAAACGTTCATTATTTGAAAACAATACGGATATTTTATTCAAGTTCAATAAAAAATTTAGCGATGCTTTTGATGTAAAAATCTGGGCGGGTGGGAATCTTAGGAGTTTTAGTTATAATTCAAGTTACACGTTGACGGATTATTTGAACACACCTGGAGTTTATACTTTTGCCAATTCATTACGTCCCATTAAGGCATTTAGTTATGTGGCAGACATGGAAGTTCAAAGTGGATATTACGCTGCTGACTTGTCGTATAAAGGCTTTTTGACTTTCTCGACAACGGGACGAATTGATAGACTTTCAACATTACCAAAAGGAAATAATACTTTCTTCTATCCTTCTTTTGGTTTAAGCACGGTTGTTTCAGACTATGTGAAATTACCAGAAGCGATTTCACTCATAAAATTTAGAGCGTCGTATACCAACGTAAAAGACGGTTTGACTCGCTCAACAATTGGCACAAATCCAGGGGCAACTTATCCGATTGATTACGGTGCTCAATATTATTCCTCTTATGATGGACCAAACTATTCAAACTCAGTAGGTTACTCAATTTCTCCAACCTATAACAATAATCCTGGAGCAACTTATTCAGATAAAATTAACAACCCTGCCTTGAAACCCAATTCAACCGAACAAATTGAAATTGGAGGGGAATTGAGTTTATTCAAAAATCGCTTTTCAGCGGATCTTACCTATTTCACTTCTAATGATGGACCGAGAATTTTTAACCATGATTTATCCCAAACAACGGGTTATACTTCTGCCATCGTAAACGGAATTAAAACTCAAAAAACTGGCTTAGAAATCACGTTGAAAGGAACACCCTTGAAAACTAAGGATTTGAGATGGGATATTGCGGTAAACTATTCAAATTATAAGGAAATTTTAAAGGAAGTTTACAACGAAAATGGTGTTTCTATTACTCAAGTTCCACGCAATTACTTCGTGGGTGGCAACAACGGAAATCAATTTATTAACATCGGCGACCGTATCGACCAAGTTTTCATAAGCACTTTTCAGCGAACAAAAGAAGGACAAATCATCAACGATGCGGGTGGTCGTCCATTGGTTAATGGTTTAGGGACTTACGTAGGAAATGCCCTTCCAGATTACGTATGGGGTATAAATAATAAAGTTTCATATAAAAATTGGGCTTTGAGTTTCCAATTTGATGGACGAGTTGGGGGTGTTATTGAAGATTATATTCGCCGTCAAACTTTCAGAGGCGGGCGTAATATTGAAACCGTTGAAGGTGCTTTGGGTGCAGCCCGTGATTTTGATACGCAAGGTGTCAAGTCATACATTGGTGAAGGCGTTTATATTTCAGAAGGTTCGCCAACTTTCAGTTCTATAACAGGAGAAATTACTAACTACGATAAATTGAAATTTGCTCCCAACAACATCAAGACTTTTGCCCAAGATTATATCAGTCGTTACAACTCAACGCCCGAAGGAAATTTGATGAGCAAGACCTTCTCAAAATTGCGTGAAGTAACGTTGAGTTATAATTTTCCTGCTAATTTATTACAAAAAACTTTTATAAAACAGGCTTCTGTTTCGTTGGTTGGGCGTAATTTATTGTACTTCGTTGATAGCAAACACAGTGGCGTGGATGTGGATCAATTCACGGGATTGGCGGCTCGTTCAGATTTGCAAACGCCAACGATGAAACGTTTTGGAATTAATTTCAATTTGACATTTTAAAAATTGAATTGAGAACAAAGTATTAGGTATAAAGTCCTAAGTATTTTTGGCAAGTACACGCTTACTACTTAGTACCTAATACTTGATACATCATTTATAAAACTCACAAAATCCATGAAAAAATATATTTTATCAATCCTAATTTTCTCATTTTTAATGAGTTGTAGTGATTTTCAGAAATTAGAGCTAAATCCAAATTTGCCCACTTCCGTTCCTTCTTCCATTATTTTGAGAGACGTTTTAAGTAAAATGAACGACGAAGCCTGGAACAATGTGATGCGTGCCAATCAATTTTATGCCTCCAATTATAATTATTATTCCAATAACGAATACAATTGGGGTTATGCTGATTTAGATTTTACTACGTTAAAAAACGTTGTACAAATGGAAAAAGAAGCTAAAAATGCTGGGGCAAAAGACTTGAATCCTTATTCAGCTCTGGGTAAATTTTTACGGGCTTATTATTACACCAATATGAGTTTGCAAGTGGGCGATTTACCCGTAAAAGATGCTTTGCAAGGTTTAGCGGTTGATAAGCCAAAGTATGATACCCAAAAGGAGGTTTTTATTCAGATTTTAAAATGGTTGGAGGAATCAAATAACGATTTAACGCAATTAATTACGACAGGTGATAAAACTTTGGACGGTGATATTTACTACAATAATGACCTTCGTAAATGGCAGAAAACCGTTAATTCGTTCAAATTAAGGGTTTTAGTTCATTTGAGTAAACAGGCTGACGATGCAGATTTGAAAGTAAAGACTGATTTTGCGAATGTTATTTCAAACCCATCGAAATATCCTTTGATGAATGATTTGTCAGAAAGTTTGCAATATGTGTGGGGGACAAATAACAAATATCCCCGCAATCCAGACAATTTTGGGAATAATGCCACTCGTGAAAACATGGCAAAAACCTACGTCGATTTATTGAAAAGCTACAAAGACCCCCGCCTATTTGTGGTGGCAGAACCAGCCGATGCACAATTGACAAAAGGCTTTAAACCCACAGATTTTGAAGCGTATATAGGAGCAAATTCGGGTGAAGATTTAGCTGATATGTCCTCAAAAGCAGGTTTAGGACAGTATTCTTTCCAAAGTCGCAAGCGTTATTATGGTACATACACAGGTGAAAATACTTTTGTGATTTCATATCCAGAAATGTGTTTCAACATTGCCGAAGCCATTAATCGTGGATGGATAGCGGGCAATGCCCAAGATTGGTATGATAGGGGCGTAAAATCTTCTATGTCGTTCTATGGACTGAACGATGCCACATCATATTTAGGACAATCAAACATGAAGTATGCTGGAAATAATGCCGCAGGATTGACTCAAATCTTAAATCAAAAATACATTGCTTTCTTCCAAAATTCAGGTTACGAAGCCTATTATAATTGGCGTAGAACGGGTGTACCAACGTTTTTAGTGGGTACTGGCACGGGAAATGGCACAAAAATTCCGCTTCGATATTTATACCCTAAATCAGAAAGGACAACGAATACGGAAAATTTATCAGAAGCAATTAAACGACAATTTAATGTTGTAATTGCCGAAGAAAGCATCAACGCACAATTGTGGATTGTAAAATAAAAATTATAGAACAAAATGGTTAATGGTGTATAAAAGTGGTGGAAATATCTGCCACTTTTTTTTAGAACAATCTTGTGCGTCTAAAATATTTTAAAATACTTTTGAAAATTTATCCATCACTTTGGATACTTTTATAGTACTGAAATTAAAAGAAATCAAAAATCAATCAATTAAAATACAGTATTTTTGGATTTAAACTTTTAAACAATCTAACAATATGCTTTCAAACTTAAAATCTTTTTTAGTCAGAGACAACGTACTTGCTCTGGCAGTCGGAATTATCATTGGTGGTGCCTTTGGTAAAATTGTTACAACCTTGGTGGATAAATTAATCATGCCCGTGATTGGAATGTTTTTGGGAGGATTAAATTTTAAAGGGTTGGAGTTAAAAATTGGAGAATCTGTCATTGGCTACGGTGAGGTAATCCAAGCCATTATTGATTTTATAATTATTGGAATTGTTTTATATTTTTTGCTGAAAGCGGCGGGTCAAAAACCAGGTCCTCCCGACCCAACACCTTCTGAGGCATTACTCGCTGAAATTAGAGATGAATTGAGGAAAGTTAAATAATCAAAAGGCTACAAATTCTATAATTTGTAGCCTTTATTTATGCCTAAAAAAACAATCATTCCGCTCCGTTTGATAACCTTTAAATTCGGTATTAATGGGAAATCCGTGCCTTAGTTTATCGTTAAATTGAGTCCGAATCAAGTAATTAAAAGCTCCCATATCACCTGTATATGCCGTTTTATTATCGAAATTATATTGCTGATGAATCGTAGTGAGTTGTTCAATAAACGATGACATTACCTTAAAATTTCCTCCAATAATTCCACAATTCAGCAACGGTTCTTGCTTGAATTTTTCTTCGTAAGCCGCATAATTTTCAATCTTATTTCGCAGGTATTCGGAATGGTTTTTCATCCATTTGTTTTCAAGCATTTTGGGTTCGTTGCCACAAAAAATAAAATCTGGATTATCCTTAAAAAATGGCTCTTCAAACGGATTTTTAATAACCTCAACATCCGAAATATCCGTTACAAAAACATTCTCTATTTGGTCGGAATATAACAGCATAAAGTCTCTGTACATAAAGTAGCGATACACATTAGGATTAAATTTAGCATCATATTGAACCTTGATAAACTGAATATTTTTATTACTAAATCGCTCACAAAAGGTTTCAGAGTAATTATTATGAAAAATCACTCCCTGTAAATCTAAGTTTATAAGGGAATCGCACCAGTTTTTTATGGATGAATAATCATCATCTGCTAAGATTTCATTACGATTTACATCATAAATTCCAGTAATCTGGCAAGCCAAAATTACGTTTTTTCTAATTTTCAGATTGAACATAAAATTTCGCTTCCTTGAGATTGGTTGAATGTTTGTTTTTCATCATTGAAGTAATGCTGCTCGGAATATTTCTGTAATAAATATAGGTTCTCAAATCTACTTTTTTTGCCATGTATTTTTTCGCTACTTTTTCATAAAAATTAGCATCTGCTGCATAGTCGCCCTCAAAAGAATAACTACTAAAAACTTCTTTTCTACCAAACAACGTGGCAAAAAGTACGCATTCATCTACGTGAATTCCTTTTCGAGGATCGTTTTTATCAGGAACAAAATAATCCTCATCACAATCAACAATGGTTTCTGTTTTAGTGGAAATTAAATCAACGTTTTGTATTTCCTCTAAGCATTGTTGAAGATGATTGGGTTTATACTCATCGTCAGCATCAATAAAAGTAATGTACTGACCACTGCTGAGTTTGATACCTCTGTTAATTGAACTTGCCTGACTGCGATTATTGTGTCTTAAATAGGTAATTTTACTTTCATGCTTAATCGCAAATTTTAGAACAAGATTTCTTGTATCGTTATCACTTCCATCATCCACAATGATGATTTCAAACTGTTGAAAATTTTGGTTTAAAACGGAATCCAAAGCACGTTTAACCAATTGAAAATCAGTATTATACACTGACATAATCACTGAAACTGTTATGTTTTCTATCATATTATTTTAATCGTGGTGATTGAGATTTAATTATTCTATCAAACTCTTCAAAGTATGTTTTCTTCTTCTTGAAATAGATGCTATTTGCCCCAAAGTCAGTTATGCACTTTACTTGGAACGCTTAGCGAACTGACCGTTAACGTTTTTGGATTAATGATATAAACTAAACTGTGTCAAAGTTTGCGTGTTAGCATATCCACTCGTACCGCCTACGGTTTTTGAAATTTCGTAGCCCGTTGGGGGGTTAATTAAAGTATCATTCGTTAAGTTTGAACCCGATGCTGTGAAAGTTGTTGGCGTTGTTGACGGCGTTCAAACGGTTCCGAGCCAGTAGAATAATAAAGATTTCCATTGAAAATATTTATAACTCGAGTATTAGCGGTTGTAGTCTGAACGGCTCCTGCTGTGGTTGCCGACGCAACATCAAAGCCTGCAATTGAAATAATCTTTCTATCTTGCGAGAGTGTCATTTGCCCATCTGAGCCTGCTGAACCACTTATTGTCAATCTATTTGTTCCAGTTACAGGAATTATAACTGAAACACCTGCCATCACAGTTGTGGTAAATTCTTTAAGAAAAACGGGAACTGATGCGTTTGAAAGGGCTACATTACCATCTCCAGCTTGTAAAACCACTAATCTCCCAGCAGTAAATTGAGCATTTGAGGTTAAGTATAAACCTAATATTATTGAAATATATAACCCTCTCCAGTAAACTTTTTTCATAAGAATTTTAAGTTAGTTGATGAAAATAACATAAATCTACTCACAACCTTAGTCACTAAAATACATATTATTCTATTTTAATAATTAGATAATAATTTGGTAACACTTTACCTATTTTTTGCCTTTTGGACGTTCAATTTTTGATTAAAATAGAAGAAAGAAGCCGTAATTGAAATGATACAAATAATTGGTAAAATTTGGGATAAATCCATTAGAAAACTTAACCAAGAGGTTTTTCGACTTCCAAAGTTTTGATAAATCAAGATGAAAACGGTTGCCAAATATCCACTGAAATCTGCGAGGTAAAACAAAAATCCAACGTTGCCATTTTCCTTCAAAACTGCCAATAATCGGTCGAAAAGCATTCCGTTGTAGGGAACATACGCCATGTATAATCCAATCCCCATCAACACTGACCATACGAAGGGCGAAATGGAGCTATTCTGAAATAAAATTGCTGAAATAAGAATCAAAAAACAGCCAGCAAAAATCATCAAATGATTCAACCAAAAGGCTTTTTTATGGTCTTTCACGAGGTACATGAGGGCGGTTAGAAAACAAATCGCAAAGCCAATTATTGTTTCAGTTTTTGTAAATATTGAAGCATTCATAACCCCCAATTCTCGCCATATTTCTATGCCAAAGTTATCTCGAATATCCCTCAAAATGGTCATCAGTACGTAAACTGTTATCAATGAAACCAATCCAAAGCCATATTTATACATAAAATTATTTCGTGATTTTGCGTCCATTGGTAATCGAATTGAACGCTCTTTTTGATCAGTCTCAGTGGGTTTTGGGGCGAGCGTTAAACCATAAACCGAAACTAATAATAACGGAAAGAAAATCAACCCAATCCAGAATGGCATCCAGTATTCATTTATGCCTAAATTAATAAAATATTTACCGATAGATTTCACAATTCCAGAGGAAATAATGAAACTTATTGCTAATCCAGCACCCAAGATTTCCGTAATTTGTCGTCCTTCTAAAAAACTAAAAACAAAGCCATAAATCATTCCTAAACCTAAGCCGTTGAAATATAAAAATATACAATTATAGGGAGGTGGAATTAGGGCAAATAACAATAAATTTAATCCTGCAAAAATTATCATCCACACAATATATTTGGCTCGTTTTTCGGGTAAAACTTCCGATACTATTTTGATTCCGTAGCCCTTAGCAGTGGCATAACCCAATACTTGGGCAATTACCAAAATGATTTTATAATCAATTCCCCACAAAGAAACGTCATGAAAATCTCCCGCCGTGAATGGTTTTCTGAAAGCATACATACAGAATTAGGTACTGAATGCTGCCAGTCCTAAATAAAGGGCAAGAAAATATTGAGATTGCTTTTGGAGAAAATACTGAAATCTTTTCATTGATTTATGTTTTGTACACAATGTTAAAGACAAAAACCCTTAAAAATCAGGACTTTACAATGACTTAATCGTAATTTAACCTACTATTAAAGATTGAAAATTATCTTTGATAAAAAATAAATTCGAGATGACTCCAATAAAATTAGTAGTGTTTGATATGGCGGGAACAACCTTTCAAGATCGTCATGAAGTTGAAATGTGTTTCTTAGAAGCGGCATCTCACACGGGTCTTAGCGTTTCACCTGAACGAGTTTTGGCGTTGCAAGGCTACTCAAAAATATACGTTTTTGAATTATTATGGACTGAAATGATTGGTGAAAAACACAAAGATTTAAAGGAATTAGTTGATAATTCTTACCAAGTTTTTTGTGAGATTTTAGAAAATCATTATCACACAAACAATATTTTTCCAACCGATGGCTGTATAGAAATTTTTGATTATTTAAAGTCAAAGAGCATCAAAATAGCACTCACAACAGGTTTTTATCGAAAAGTTACGAATATTATTTTAGGGAAATTAGGTTGGCTTGAAGGACTTAACGAGCAATATATTGGTGGCAAGAATTCTATAATTCATGTTTCAATTGCTTCGGATGAAGTGACAAAAGGTCGTCCAGAACCTTTTATGATTCACAAAGCAATGAAAATGCTAAATGTGCATGATTCTACGAGCGTAATAAATATAGGTGACACACCTTCCGACTTAAAATCGGGGATTAAGGCGGGTTGCAGAATGTCTTTGGGTGTTACGAATGGAACTCACAAACGCTCACAATTAAGTATCCATCGAAATGACGGATTACTGAACAATATTTTAGAATTAAAACAATATATAAAAAACGCTGACAGAGTTTTGAGCCATGAAAAAGTTTGATTTGATTGTTGTTGGAGCGGGTAATTTAGGCACCTTTCATGCCTATCACGCTTTGTTGAAAGGAAAAACGGTATTGATGATTGAGAAAGATTCTGAACCAATGGAGGCAACCGTCCGCAATTTCGGTCAAATTGTTCCATCTGGTCAGGCATTAGATAATTGGTTTGAATACGGACGTGAATCATTGGGAATTTATAAAAATATTCACACGAAAACAGACATTACGGTTCGTCAAAATGGCACCTATTATTTCGCATCAGATGATCAAGAAATGAATCTTCTGGAAGAAACCAGAGCTTTATTTAAACTTCAAAATTATCCCGCTAATTTATTAAATAGAAAGTCTTGTTATGCACGTTTTCAAAACCTCAACTCAGATTATTATAAAGGCGGATTATTCTTTCCAGAAGAAATTTCCGTTGAACCCAGAACGATGATTCATCGGGTTCGACAATTGTTGATAAAAGATTTCGGACTTGAATTTTTGCCCAATACAGTAGTCAAAAATTGTGAAATTGAATACGGAATCTGTAAAGTACAAACAGCTGATAATCAGACATATTATGCTGAAAAAGTGGCAATTTGTTGTGGTTACGAATTTAAAATTTTATTCCCAGAAATTTTCAAAACCAGTCAAATGAAAGTTTGTAAATTGAATATGATGCAGACTTTTCCGTTGCCCGATGTTAGGTTAGATGGCAATATTCTTTCGGGGCTTTCCATTCGTAGATACGATAGTTTCAAGTCTTGTATTTCATATCATAAATTAACAACTCCCGACTGGCAAAAACCTTACCAACAGTGGGGAATTCACATTTTGTTCAAACAAGCCTTGAACGGTTCAATCATTATTGGAGATTCGCACGAATATGCTGAAACCGATGAGAATGCAAAATTACCCTTAGGTATTGACATGGAAATCAATGAATTAATTTTGAAAGAAGCTAAAAGAATGATTTCATTGCCCAAATGGAATATTCAAAATTTCTGGGCGGGCTACTACGCTCAATCAATCGATGGAGGTGTTTTTGAACATAATATTTCTAACAAAATTTACATTGCAACGGGTATTGGCGGCAAAGGAATGACAACTGGTGCAGGTTATAGTCGGAAACGAATTGAAGACATTTTTTCATAAAAATGGCGGAGCAAAACCCCGCCTTTTCTTCTTCAACCATTTTCAATAACTAATCATCCGTTCAATAATTTACATAAGTATTCGTAAAACTCCCATCATCGTATAAATCAATCAAGGCATAACCAGCTTCGGTATGCTGATATTTCCCAAACCACCATTTACCTGAAACCGCTCCGTTACAACAATAGGTTACCCCATTATAATCAACTCTATCAGTCAAATGAATATGACCTGAAACTGCTAATTTTACGTTTTTATGGTGATTAAAAACCTCCGAAATTTGCTTGGCATCGGTGTGCATCCAACTGCCAGGAACTTCCCATTTGTTTTCCTTTTCTTTCAAATTATCTCCATCAAAAAAAACACAAGCTGAAAGAATCGGAATATGTGAGATAATCATAATGGGCTTATTATCAGGCGTTTGCTTCAAATCTTTTCGTAACCAGTCCATCTGTTCATCATCTAAATTAGCCGTGTACCAGCTTCCATCTTTTTTTTTCTGAACACTATCCAACATCGCAAAATGCCAATCTTTTTTATCAAAACTGTAAAAACGTTTATCCAAAGACATTTCATCCATCGCCCATTTTTTTCCATCCTCAAAATTGCTTTCAGAATCGCCTTCGCAACAAATATCATGATTGCCTACAAGATGGTGAGTTGGTAATGAATTTTCAGTTTTTAAAACTTCGTTAAAAAGTTTCCATTGCTTCTGCACGTTCTCATGTTTTCGCCGATGAGCATCCATCACGCAATCGCCAGAATTAATGATAAAATCAGTCTTAATGTCCTGATTCTGAATGTGATGCAAGCATTTTTCAAAACCTTTTGCCGCTCCAATTAACGGTTGAATGTGAACGTCCGTGATGTGGGCAATACGAAGAATTCTTTTAGGGATTGGTGGTTTTGAATTTGCTTTTATAAAACTTGGTAAGGATAATCCGCCAGCAAGAAAACCTGCGTTGCGTAGTAAATCACGTCTTTGCATAAATATTAATTTGGTTTCACAAAGTTGGAAATTTACTTTAACCAATTGATTGTCTGACGGTTAAGGTTTTATAAAGGATTTTGATTGATTATAAAGAAATTGTTACCACGAATTAGTTCTTTGCAACCATTTTCAAGCCAATGATTCCAAAAACAATAACGATGAGAAAGAAAATTTCTAAAAAACTAATCTTTTGATTAAAAAAATTCACTTCCACAATTTTAATGAACAAGATTGAAACCGCCGTCCATACAGTAAAAGCAATTGCCGTTGGAATATTTTTCATAGCCAATGCAAAAAGATATGTATTTGTTGCTCCAAAGAAAATATATCCAGCCAAAGGAAGCCAAATTTTGATTTCCGTAACCTCAAAAAAATTAGCTAAACTGAGCGTTTTGAACTTTTCTAATGCAAGAAATTTTAACGAAAACATCCAACAGGCTTCTAACGCTGCCGCAATAATAAGGTAAATCCAAGACATTTTTTAAATGGTTCATTAAGAAAATCTAACTTAAATCTGATTGCCAAAATAGTTTTTCAATAACACAAAATAACCAAGGCTCACAGTATGAATGATTAAAATAAAGTTATTAATCTATTAAATTTTGAATTTTTACAATCTCATAAATACCTGTTATTCATTACTTTACAAGAATTAATAATTTGCACGAAAATTTAATCAAATCATTATTATGCAAAAAAATAACAAAACTTTTCGCATTTTCTGACGCAGTTTTATTTGGTTTATAACTTCCATGTTTGTTTCTCAGACTCAAATTAATTTAAAATTAAAAACATAACTTTTGCATAATATTGGGATAATATTGAGTTTGTATTTTTGTTGAAATTTAGCTCCAAACTATACAAAAATTATGATTGAAAGCTCACTTAAAATCTTATTAGTTGATGATGATCCTGATATTTTAGAACTCCTTGAATACAACCTTAACCGAGAAGGATTCTTAACCAGAACTGCCGAAAACGGGAAAACCGCTATTGAAATTGCAGAAGTATTTATGCCCGATATGATTCTGATGGACGTGATGATGCCAATTATGGACGGCATTGAGGCAGGAAGAATTATTAAGCAAAATAGGACGCTAAAAAATATTTACCTGATTTATTTGACCGCTCGAACGGAGGAATTTTCAGAGGTCGCAGCATTTGAAATTGGGGCAAATGATTATATCACAAAACCCGTGAAACCTCGTGCTTTAATTAGTAGAATCAAAGCCGCATTTCAACGAAATGAAACAACAACTGTTCAAGATAATGAAAATGTTGTGATGGAAGAATTGATTATTAATCGACAGAACTATACCATTTCGGTTAAAGAAACTTCTTACGCTTTACCCAAAAAAGAATTTGATTTGCTTTTATTTTTCGTTAATAATCCGAATAAAGTCTATACTCGGGAAGAAATACTTTTGAGTGTGTGGGGACGTGGTGTTCATGTGACCGAACGCACAGTGGACGTGCATATCCGTAAAATCAGAGAAAAAATTGGAGAAGACTATATTCGGACGATTAAAGGCGTTGGTTACTTGTTCTTTAAAAATTGATAACAAAGCCTTAATATTCTGGAAATCATCAGGTTAAAGTAAATGTCGAATTTTGTTCATATAAAATTCGACACACATGAAAACCGTCAATCAATACAAAACTGTTATCATTTCAGATGTTCATTTGGGTTCAGAAGGCTCGAAAGCAAAGGAAGTTTCCTTGTTTTTGAAGTCGGTGACCTGTGATACACTGATTATGAACGGTGATATTATTGATGGTTGGCAACTCAAAAAGGGAGGCTCTTGGAAGAAAAAACACACGGCTTTTTTCAGAACCATCCTAAAAATGATTGAAAATCAACACACCAAAGTGGTTTATCTGCGAGGAAATCATGATGATTTTTTAGATCAAATCGTTCCTTTTTCTCTCGGTAAATCCTTTACCATCCAAAGAGATTATATTCTCAAATCTGGCAAAAAACGGTTTTTGATTATTCACGGCGACATTTTTGATTCCGTGACTTCCAACATGAAATGGCTTGCCTATTTGGGTGATGTCGGCTATACAATTCTTCTATCGTTCAATAAAATATACAATCAATACCGTGCTTGGCGGGGTTTGGAATATTATTCTTTTTCGCAACGTATAAAGCAAAGAGTGAAAGAAGCGGTGAATTTCGTTTCCGAATTTGAGGAAAAATTGGTTGAACTTGCCAAAGCGAATCATTGTGATGGCATCATTTGCGGACACATTCACAAACCCGATATTCGTCAAATCGATGATATAACTTACATGAATTCGGGCGATTGGGTCGAATCTTTAACTGCCCTGGTGGAAGACCACAAAGGCAATTGGGAACTTCTTTATTTCTTGAATGAAAATGAGTTTGAGTTGGAAGATGAATATATAGAAGACATTGAATATGAGGCATTTGAGAGTGCAAAAGGTGTTTTCATGAGCATTATTTCTTGATATAATTACTACTAAATACTTAAAAAAATGAGCAAATTCTTATTTGTAGTGCAAGGCGAAGGAAGGGGACATCTCACCCAAGCCATTTCTTTGTATGAAATTCTAAATCAAGCAGGGCATCAGGTGGTTTCTGTGATGGTTGGGATGGATAATCTCAATAATTTACCCACCTTTTTTCAAGAGAAAATCAAAGTTAAAATTGATACATTCCCCGCCCCAAGTTTAGTTTATGGACAAACCAAAGCCGTGAAAATTTGGGATACCATCAGTACGCACGTAAAAAAGATTGGTAAATACCGAAAAAGCGTTCAGTTCTTAGCACAAAAAGTTGAAGAACATCAACCCGATGTTATCGTGAATTTCTACGATATGATTTGTGGTTTATACGCTCAATTTTATCGCCCAACCATTCCCGTAGTTTGCATCGGGCATCAATATTTATTATTACATAAATCGTTTATTTCCCTGCCGAACAAACAAATTGATAGGTTTTTATTAAACCTAAATACCCGCCTTACCTCTTTGAGATCAACCAGAAAATTAGCACTTTCCTTTGTGCATATGACCGACGATAAGGTAAATAATATTGCGGTAACGCCACCGCTTATCCGTAATGAAGTCAAGCAATTAACGCCTACTTCTAAACCATTTATCTTGGCTTATATTACACATCACAAACTGAGCGAGGATATTATCAACTGGCATTCAGACCACCGAGACGTTGAAATTCACTGCTTTTGGAACAACAAAGAATTTGTGGATGAATGGCAATTCAGAGAAAATTTAACTTTTCATCAAGTCAATTCAGAAAAGTTTTTACGCATGATGCAAGATTGTTCGGGCTTGATTTGTACGGCAGGTTTCGAGTCCGTTTGCGAGGCAATGTACTTAGGAAAACCCATCATGATGGTTCCAGTTCCCAATCACATCGAGCAAGAAATTAATGCTTGGGATGGACAACGAGCGGGTGCTGGTATTTCTGATACACAATTTAATTTGAGTAGATTTATTTCTTATCTATCTGTCCATCAAAACGTTAGCGAAAATTTCAAGGCTTGGCAAGGACAAACCGCCAAGATTTTTCTAAGTAATTTTGAAGAAGTTACTCGAAAAGAAACCGAAATTTATACCTTCAAAAGAGGCAATGGAAGTTTATTAGCAAGGTCATTCAAAAGAGCTTTTGGGTTTTAAAATTTATCCAAATAACACTGGCTGGCAGTTCCACTGAGGGTTTAACCCAGCCAGCGTTTGTAATTAATAATTTATCCAACCCCAAAAAACTTAATATTAAAAAACCGAAAAAAAAATTTACATTTGCACCCCACAAAAATTTAGGTGTAAATGCAAGATAATCAGATAATTACCCCCACTATTGAACCCAAAATTCAATTAAATAATCTCTCAAAAAGTGCTTTTGGTAATGATTTTGTTTGGGGCGTGGCAATGGCTTCGTTCCAAAACGAAGGGGCATGGAATTTAGATGGCAAAGGAGAATCCATTTGGGATAGATTTTCAAACAAAAAATTTAGAATAAAAGACCGTCAAAACGCACAAATTGCTTGTGATTTTTATCGTCGTTTTGAAGAAGACATTCTTATCGCCAAATCCCTCAATTTTAATACTTTTCGTTTCTCCATTTCTTGGTCTCGGATTCTTCCTGGTGGCATTGGAAAAGTTAATCCTGCGGGCTTAGAGTTCTATCATCAAGTGATTGATTGTTGTTTAGAAAATGGTCTTGAACCTTTTGTAACGCTCTACCATTGGGACTTACCACAGGTTTTGGAAGACCGAGGCGGTTGGACAAACCGTGAGATAATTAATTGGTTTTCAGCTTATTGTGAAGTCGTTACCCGTGAATTTTCGGGAAAAGTAAAAAACTGGATGGTGCTGAACGAACCTGCGGGTTTTGTGGGTTTGGGCTACATGACGGGCTATCATGCCCCTGGGCGAATGGGTATGAGTAATTTTCTACCTGCCATTCACCACGCTGCCATGTGCCAAGCCGAAGGTGGAAGAATCATTCGTAAAAATGTACCCGATGCAGTAATTGGAACAACCTTTTCGTGTTCTTTTATTGAACCATTTACTCAAAAACCTACCGATATTCAAGCCGCAAAAAGAACAGATGCTTTATTGAACAGAATGTTTTTAGAACCCGCTTTGGGCTTGGGTTATCCCGTTGAAGAATTGCCTTTTCTGAATAAAATGATAAAAAAATACGTACAAGAAGGCGACATGGAAAAATTAGCTTTCGATTTTGACTTCATCGGACTACAAAATTATTTCAAAATTGTGGCAAAAAATGCTTGGTGGATGCCCTATTTGGGTGCTGCGGAAGTGAAACCACAAAAGAGAAACGTAAAAGAATTGACCGCCATGGGTTGGGAAATTTCACCCGATGGAATGTTTCAAATATTAAATCAACTCTCTCAATATCAAGGTATTAAGCAAATTATTATTACTGAAAATGGTGCTGCTTTTGAGGATAATTTTGAAGAAGGGAATATTAATGATAAAGACAGAGTTGCTTTTTACGAAAGTTATCTCAAACACGTGCTGAAAGCCAAACAAGCGGGCGTAAAAGTTAACGGCTACATGGCGTGGACTTTGACCGATAATTTTGAATGGACAGAAGGCTACAAACCAAAATTTGGCTTGGTTCACGTGGATTTCAATACCCAGAAAAGAACAGTAAAAAGGTCGGGGAAGTGGTTTAGGGCGTTTTTGGGGTAGATTATTGAATGATTAATTTTCAAAAAAACGTCTAAATTCACTTGTCTCTACTTTTTGAAGTTCAATAAAATTAGCGTGCAAGTGGTCAAAATCGGCATCTGTGGTTATTAATTTTAAATTCAAAAGTGATGCAGTTGCAGCAATCCATAGGTCATTTTTACCCATATTTCTGGGCGTTTTATGGTCATAAATTGTAATTTCTGGATGACTACATTGACTGAAAGCATCAATATTTATGTAAGATGGTACTAAAATATCTGTAACTTCAATCGCACGAACTTGATTGAAAAAATATTCCATTGCCACCATTTTAGTTTTTCCCCAGCCATTTTGAAAAGCAATACATTGTGCCTCAGCAATGTTCACGACAGAAATATAGATTTGTTCATCATTTGGATTGAGATATTCGATGACTTTTGAAGGAAATTTTGTGCGAGCTATTGTGAGGATAATATTAGTATCGAATAAAAGATTCATTCTTATTTGGATAATTTTTTTAATGCTTCTTGATATTCTTGTTCCGTTAAAACACTTCCTACGGGTATATTTTTTAACATTTCAGAATTATAACCTGTTTTTTTTCCAAATTCAGTTGTACCTCCAACTTTCAAAACTTCCTCGGCTGAGTAAGTCTTGACTTTTTTAAATATGTATGGTATTTTTTGAATGATTACATTCATAATTTCTAATATTTTTTGTGTGTAAATTTATGAATATTTATCATTAAAACAAAAAGCCGAGACAATCATCTCGGCTTTTGTTTTTAATCAATTCAGCTTAGAATCTATATCTCAAACCAACCTGTCCTTGCCATCTCGACAAAAGACCGTTGTCCGTATAAAATGTGCTTTTCTGAGCTGTATCGAAAGAATACGTTGGAATAGTTCCCGTAGCTTTATCCAATGAAACACCCAAAGGCTGAACTAAACTCGTGATGGATGCCACCTGACGTACGCCCCAATCAGAATTTAAGAAATTACCCACGTTCAACATCGTGAAACTCAACTGAATCGAATGTCCCTTTGCTACCACGAAATCTTGAAAAATGGACACATCCCATTTTGAATACCAAGGACTCAACGTTGCATATTTTTCTGCATACGCTCCACGATTAGCACTCAAATATTCGTCCTGAGCAATGTATGCTTTAAGTCCTGCTTTTTGTGCAGCAGCAGGTGAGGGATTATCTTTTTCATCAAACTTCATGGCATCAATTTGAGCATCGGTTGGAATAAATAATAAGTCATTTAAGTTTGAACCGTCATTGTTGATGTCTCCGCCATACGTATAACTATAACGTCCACCTTTATCGTATTCAAAAAATAAGGAGAAAGTGGTTGCCATTTTACCATCTGAATACGTAAATTTCTTACTTCCACCACCCACAATTCGGTGTTGATTGCCAAAAACTGAATTAGACAAAACAGGACGGTTAGTGTGCTGAATATTAGCAGGATTACGGTTGTAAGCATCCGAAGAAATTTCGGCTTGGATAGAAGCCGCATCTTGTACGTTAGTATAATTATACCCAAAAAATGCGTTCATGCCGTTCGAGAAGGTCTTTTCAGCCTTGAAAGAAGCATTGAAAGAATATCCTAAATCGGTGTTTGAGAATACATAAGCATCCGTTGGTCCACCGAATTGATTTACGGCACGGTCGGCAGGCAAATAAACTGGACTACTATCAGACCCAACTAATTTACCCGTTGGTAATTTTAAACCATAATTACGAACCATCATGGCATTGATGTCTTTGGTATAAATAACGTCTCCCGTTATTAACCAACCATTCGATAATTTTTTGTCTATTCCTAAATTGGTTCGCCAAACTTGTGGAAACTTGAAATTTGGATCAGTTACGCAATAAAAGAAGAAACTTGGATTAGCTACTTGATTTCCTACCCAAACAAAGGGAAAACGACCCGTAAATAAACCCGTTCCTCCACGAATTTGCATCGTTTTATCGCCTCTTGCATCATAATTAAAACCAATTCTTGGTGAGAAAAGCGGAGTTGATGCTGGCAGAACAGTCTGGTCAAATTTAGTTTGTTTTCCAAATTCATCGTAATAGATGTTATTGGGCTGATAAGTACCTTTATTTCTGTCAATATTCTCTTGTGCTTTATCGGGCGTATTGAAATACAAAGGTTTGTCCATCCGCAAACCAGCCGTTACGGTTAATCTTGGACTAACTTGCCATTCGTCTTGAAAATAAAATGCCAACTGACCTACGTTTGTCTGAGCCAAAGCCCACGAATCTTTTTGATTATTCGTAGCAAATGTTGCTTTTGCTCCATCAATATCTTTCTTTAAACTACCGTCCGTAGCCGCTGTTTGGAAGGCGGCTAAAGTAGGATAATCCCCAAAAGCACCCGCATAAGCCCCTAAATTGAACGAATTATTAAATTCAAACTTTTCCAAACTTGCTCCCAAAGTAATGGTATGGTCACCTGCGTAAATGTTAAAATTATCCGTAATTTGATAAACGTCTTGACCTAATTTATTATTGATCGAAAAAGGCTCGTGTCCCGCTACGATGTAACGAATATCACCTCTATCAATACTAATCGTTGGAAATGGCGTTGAGAATGGGTCACGAGTATCACGGAATGATGCGTAGCCTAACTGCAATTTATTAGAAAATTTGTTCGAGAAGTTTGATTTTAATTCTGTAATAAACGAATTCAATTTGTTATTAATTCTGTATCCTGAATTAAAGAATTGCAAGGTTAAAAAATCTGGACCTCTACGACCAAGTGCCGATGGATTGGCAGGTTTTTCTTTTGAAGCATCCAAAAAATTGTAAGTAGCCGTCAATTTATGCACTGAATTGATGTTCCAGTCTAACTTAAAAATTCCTTTGGTATTATTGGTTTTGTGGGTATAGTTTTCATACGCCCCAGCATCGTAACCAAATCCTTTCAAAGTATTTGAAACCAAATCTAAATCAGCGGCGGTTACCCTCGAAATATTTGAACCCGTCAAACCTGGACGAGCTGCCAAGAAACTTGAACCTAAGTCTGAACGACGGTCAATTTCAAGGTTGGCAAAAAAGAATAATTTGTCTTTAATAATTTTTCCACCCAAAGAAAAACCCGCTTGAAACTGGCTCAAATCAGGCACAAAAATATTTGCCCCTGCCACTTTTGAACCCGTCAAACCTTGATTACGGAAAAAACCGTAAGCCGTTCCGTGGTAATCATTCGTTCCAGATTTTGTTACGGCATTCACCGAAGCACCCGTAAAACCCGCCTGCGTAACATCAAAAGGAGCAGAAGCCACTTGATATTGTTCGATGGCATCGGGTGAAATTGGTTCAGCATCCGACTGACCACCTGGGCGAGCCGCATCTAAACCGAATGGATTGTTAAAAATCGCACCATCAACCGAGAAATTATTGTACTGATTATTACGACCACCAAAAGAACCGTTTTCAGAAAAAGTAGGGTCTTTTCTGATAAAATCAAAAGCTCCACGAGTTACCGTAGGCATAATTGCCAATTGCTGAGACGTGATGTTGGTTGCTGCACCCGTTCTTTGTGAGTTCAAAACGGCATCAGATTTCACGATAACTTCCTGTAATTGAGAGTTTTGACCCACCAATTTGAAATCTTGAATGGCTTTAACACCCAATTTCAATTCGCTAACTTCAACCTTTGAAGGTTTATAGCCTACAAAAGAAACAGTAATCAAATAAGGACCGCCCACTCGCACGTTGGGGATGGTGTAACGTCCGTCCAATCGAGTGGAAACCCCGTAGCGTGAACCCGAAGGCACGTGAATTGCTTGCACAGAAGCACCTGGCAAACCTTCGCCTTTTTCGCCCGTAACGATTCCATTAACGGAAGACGTTGTTACCTGCGAAAAGGAATTGAGTGAAACAGCAAATACGAAAAGTAAAGCCATCACAAACTTGAATTTTGTGGAAATCTTTTTCATGAAGAGAAGAATTTAAAGTTTAATAAATGGTTGTTGAAGTACCATCAATGGGAAGGAAGAATTCCTAAACAGAGCAGACACCGTTGTTTGGGAAACAAAGTTAAAAGAGGGTGACGAATATTTAATATTAAATTTTTGTTAAGTTAATCATTGGATAATATATAGAGTTTTATTACAAAAAAAACTAAAAATAAGTATAAAATCAGAAAAGCCGAGACTATGAATCTCGGCTTTTGCTTTACTATACCAATATGAAAATCCAGTTGGATTTCCTCCGTGTCGGAACATAGAGGAAACCCTTTTTCGATGCGACCGTCGCTCGGATGGATGTTCGGTTTTCGATGTTTGGTTTTTGATTGATGACTTTTGTTTTTTTACCAACAAATTACTAATCTAAACAGTCTCATAATTTAGGTTTAGGGTAAGAAAGTGACGCATATTTTTTATTAATAATTTCCAGATTCAACACCTTATTTTTAACTACTTCATCTTCTGGCGTAAATGTTTCAAAGTTTGCAGCTTCAATAATGGGCTGATTTTTAGTATCGCCTTCTGCTTTTCGAGTTAATGCCGAGGATATTTCTTGGTCTTCATCAAAGAAATATTTGTTTTCGGTCATGCACTGTTTTCCGTTTTCACCACATTTTTTATTGTACTCGTAGTCGTGAATTTCGATTAATTTATTCGATAAAAAATGATACTGAATTACCTCAATTTTATAATCACCGAATAAAGCTTCCGTTCTCAATTTTATGAGTTTGGTGGTATCGCCTTTGTCAAAAAACTTCTCATACGTAGTCGTGTTACCTCGCTGTGGTTCAAAAGATTTGCGTTTCATGTTGATGTCCAAACGCCTGTCATCCACTGCAATGGTGCTGTCAATGGTTTTTTGGAGGAGAACTTTTGTGAGGGCTGGCGATGTAGCATTATCATTTTGAGTATTTTTATTTTTCTGACAACTCCATAAATTTAAAGAAGCAATCAAACAAAGAGCAATAATGTGTTTCATGGATATTGGTATAATAAATGAAAAATGATGAGTAATAATTTCATAACATACTATTATTCAATATATTACAAAAAATTACTCATCATTTATTTACTTAATTTTTCAAACATAAAAGTCGATTTTAAACTCAGCTTTTACTTGAAGTTATTACTTATAAATCACATTCTGTGGATCAAAATTCACCCATTTTTCAGTGGTAAAGTTCTTATCCGCAGATACTGCACCAATAAAAGCAGGAGTAGTATCGAAGAAAGCATCCTTCAATTTTGCATTGGTATAAATTGAAGGCGATAAAGCAGGAGAACCCGTTTTAGGCACAACGTTAGGAATTGGCGTGTTGAAAGGGTCTGTGAGCATAAAATCATCCGTTGCTTTCAAGCGTTTGTTTCCTCCTCTGTTAAAGAATGAAATAGGTCCTCTCACAGTTGTTCCGAAAGCAGAAGAATCAGGTCCCAAAGCGTTGATTGCCGTTAAACTTCCAGCACCCGCCGAACTCAAATACAAAATATCACGATTTTGTCCAGCAACACCATTCACAGTTCCAATTAAATTTCCACCTATGATATTATTTTCAAAGGCTAATGTTCCGTTGGCGATGTTGGCAGCCGTTGTGGGAGCGTCAATCAAAAGACCAGAAGGCCAACCTAACACCAATGAATTGAAGGTACTCAATGACGAGTTACGACGAATGTGAATACCAGCCACATAGTTTGCACTGGCTGCGGCTCCGTTTGGATTGGCAGTAGTTTTCTGAACTGCACCAGCCGCCGTTATGCCCGTTGGTCCGATTAAAGTCATGTTACTAAATACGGCAAGGGTTCTTGGCAAAATGGCAAGATTTCCACCGTCATTATCCGATTCAAAGGCTTTTGAACCAGATTGATCAGCAATCGTTAAATCACGAATTCCAAGCCCAAACTGTACTTTTCCAGAGAAACCATTATCCGTATCAAAATCATCATCAATACCACGATACGTGATTAAATATTTCAAGTTTACAGCACCACCGAACCATTCAATCGAATCATCGTTGGCATAAGAAACCTGAACGTGGTCAATTTTAGTACCCGAACCAACTGCATACAATGACAAACCGTTGATTTCGTTGTTTGGAGATAAAGCAACGCCCGCCCATTCAATCCGTACATAAGACAACACACCTGAGTTATCAGCATCGTTTCTTTGTCCATCAACCGCTGAAATTTGCGTAGTTGGTCCACCTTCAATAAGCGGAAGAGCTGCAACGTCCGTAATACCTGTAACTAAATTATGATTGGCTTTTCCAACGAGAACCAATCCACCCCAATCACCGAGGTTTCTTAGACCAGGAGCTAAATTAGACGTAAAAACAATTGGGTTATCAGCCGTTCCTTGGGCATTAATTTTAGAACCTGGCTCAAAAATCAACGTTCCTTTTGATAATTTATCTCCTCTGATGATTGTACCAGGTTGAATCGTTACCGTTACGCCACTACGTACATATACGAAGTTTGAAATGATGTAAATTTTGTCCGCCGTCCAAGTTTGGTCCGCCGTAATGGGTGCTGAAATGGCAACTTGTTGTTTTGATAATTCAGTCGTTACATTAAAAGGAGCTGAATACACTACTGGATTTGTAAGCGTTGAAGTATTCACCGAAACATTCTGATTTCCCGTAATTCCAGCAGGAACTTGTACTACGATAGAAGTTCCCGTTGAAGCCAAAACAGTAGCGGCAGTAGTTCCAAATTTAACGGTATTATTTGCCGCAGACGCATCAAAAGCAGTACCCATGATTGTGATAACATCACCCGCTTTTCCTGATAATGGAGAGATACTTGTGACGGCTAAAACTGGTGCAGGGGCTGGATCATCTTTTTTACAAGAAGTAAAGACCGTAGCCGCAATGAATAAAAAACTCATTGCTAAAAGAAGTCTTTGCGTGAAAGAATTGATTTTTTTCATTTTGTTTTAAAATTTAAATTAGGAAAAATTGTTTTGTACTTTGTGAAAATATTAAAATGAACTTGATGAGTTGATTGATAAGTTTTTGGGGTAGTTTGATTCTTTGAAACAACTTCTCGAGAGTAGAAATAACATACGAGAAGTATAAAAAGCAGACTTCACTTCCCGAAAGTTGTTTCTACTTTCGGGAAGTTGAAACAGCTTATCAAATAGCGTACTTAATGAACTGATTTACAAATACTTAAAGAATATTATTGGTTTAATTAAAAGCCATATTTAAGACCTAATGTGTAATAACTACCACGTTTGTAATCAATAAAATGTGGGTCAGTAGAATTTCTATCGAACACGCTGTCTTTTTTATTGGGGTCGTCTTGCAACATTAAAACGCTTTGGTTGAGCAAATCAGAGATACCAAAATTGACCGATATTTTATCCGATATATTTCTCGAAATCGTTAAATCAATCGTGTGTCGGGGCATTTCAACCACTTCTGAATAATAAAGATTTCCACTGCCGATATACACGATTCTTTCTCCGAAGACATTATATAAAGTAGAAACCTGCCAATTTTTTGATTGATAATACAAACCCATATTCACCACATAAGGCGATTGTCCTTGTAATTTGCGGTTGGGAGTCCAAGATTGTTGGGCGTTCACTGCCACTTCACTTTTGATTAAGGAAGCATTGAACAACACCGACATTTTATTGAAGAATTTGGTATTAAGAAAACTTAATTTTTTTCTAATATCCACCTCAATTCCCGCCGTGAAAGCACTCGGAGCATTGATGTACGTAAAAGAAAGGTTAGGATTATTAGCAATACTTGCCTCAATGGGATTGGTAAATTTTTTGTAGAAAATCCCCACGTGAACATTCTCACCCTCGGAAGGATAATATTCGTAACGCAAATCAAAATTATCAATATCTGCCACTTTCAAGAGCGTTCCGAGTGTGCCGTTGCCACCCGTTTGAAGGTACAGAGAACCGTAATTCAAGGCATTCACATCAAAATCATAATACACAAAAGGAGCCCATTCTCTAAATTCTGGACGGTTCAGCGTTCTGCCGTACGCCAATCTGAACAAGGTTTTTTCGGTTAAATTATAACTCAAATTGATGGATGGCAGTAATTTATCGGTAGTGATGGTTTGGTCAATTTTTGTTCCGTTCAAACCCGCCAAAATCGCTTGGTTGTTATGTTCAAAACGTAGTCCCGCAACAATTTTAATCTTATCTAACGTAAAATCTCCTGAGATATATCCCGCCGCTAATTGATTGCTGGCATCGTAACTATAATTGGGTTTTATGCCCGCTTGTGTGGCAATACTATTTCCGTCTTCTTCCAATCTTAAACCAGCTCCTTGTTCCACATTTTGCGTTCCAAAAATGACACCAATGGGTTGAGAAATGACGGCATTATAGTTTTTATTGACGGCTGAAAGGGAATAACCAAACTGTCTTGCCACAAAAGCACGGTCTTTATTTTCAACGTATCCTCCGAAATTGATTTCTACTTTATCATTTATTTTCTGTTTGAAACCCAAATTTCCACTATAAATATTTTCCGTTAAATCTTGGTATAAACGTGATCCCGTGAACAAATCAACCCCCGATTGTGGTAAAATGGCTTGCTGACTTTGGAAATTAAACTGTGTTCTACGGTAATCAGGCTCATGTTTAACAGAACTTGCATAACCCAAAACCCATTCCACTTGCAAGCCACCCAATAATTTGATGTTATGAAAACCAGCCAATTGACCATTATACGTACTGCGACTTTGATAGCCCATCGCATAACTGTATTTGGTTTGATTTACGCCCGCTTCATCAAAAGTATTTCTGGAAGTTACTTGATTTCGAGAACTTTGATTATACATATTTCTGAATTCCAACTTTCCGCCATCACCCAATGAAACGACAAAATTTTGGAGTAAAGACACCTTCACATTATTACCCGATTGTTCGTCTCGATTTGAAACGCTTTCACGGTAAATATCCAAACGGTTGATGTTGAACGTTGTTAAGGTATTTGAATAACTAATTGCCGACAAACTCCCCATTGAGATTTCACCAATTTTAAAACCCCTCAAATAACTCAAATTAACCCTTCTATCGGGAAGAGCCGAAGATTTTGAAAGAGCGTAGTTGTTAGAAAATGTTTTGGCTTGTGCCACTGGAATCACACCATTACCATCGGGCGTTGCGGTGGGCAATAAGCGGTCTTGATAACCAAACCCCGTCCAGTCTGAGCCATACGATTTATCGGAAGTAAAATCCTGAAAAGTAGTTCCTTGTCGGAATCCAGCGGTTAAACTGATGTTAAAAGATTCTTCGGTGTAATTTGGTTTACGGGTATAAACTTTCACCATACCACCCGCAAAATCAC
>JANXML010000068.1 GCA_025354645.1 Arcicella sp.
AGCAGTTGCCAAAGAAACAGTTGCATAATTACCCCAACATGATTTTGAAACTGGTTCTGGACATTCTTGCAAAAATGGGTTATTAGCTTGTGAACCAGTACCCATCGTTACTTTTTCATAAATTGCCAACTCCATTTTGTCGCCTGTGTTTGCTTTATAGTTTTTCGCAATTGAAGTGGCTGCATCTACTAAACCTACTTGTGGAATATTAAAGACTGCACTCGCACTTGGTTCATAAACACCATCATGCAATGCTTTTGACCAAGCTGTTGTACCTCCCAAAGTTGAAACCCAACCATTTTCAAGATACGTTGCATAATCTGAATCTAAACCAGCCCATTTCAACAAACTTGATTGTGTTTGTCGAGTTTTGAAAATGGTTGAAATTGTTGGTTGCGAGAAAGAGAAAAAACCTCTTTTTGGCTCTGCATCATTCCATGACTCCAAATAATGTGAATCAGGGGTGTTATATTTACAGAGTGACCCTGTTTCGTCAGCACGGTCATTGGTTGAAACTGTCAATCCGATTTTTGCTAATGCTTCTCCTAATTCTGCTCCACGTGGGTGGTTATAAACTGGATTAGCATTATAGAAAATTACCGCACCAATTTGTCCTGCTTTTGCTTCGTTAATGAACATCGACATATCCGCATCAGAACCTTGACGATAATTCGATGGCGTTCCTGAATCAATGGTTGAACCGTAAGCTCCTAACATGGCGTTGATAGCAACTACAACTGTTTGAACTGCTGGGTCGTTTGAACCTGATACTACTAAGGATGAACCTCGTGTTGCCACTAAATCTGCGGCAGCTTTATCCAAATGGTCAATCTTAACGGCAGAAGATGCAATTGAAGTACCACCCGTTTTGCTTGCAATGGCGTTATAAAGAGTTGTAACTACTAAACCTTCTTGTGATGGTTTATAAGTTGCACGATAATCAGCGTTTGCACCAGTGTTTGACATGATTGTCTCGAACTGATAATGACGTGACATTTCTTTGTTTCCACCCTCAGAAGAATTTACTCTACGGGTTTTTGCCCATTGTCCAGCAAACTCAGCGGGAGAAATCCACGAACCCAAGAAATCAGCACCAATAGAAACAATTGTTTTTGCTTTACTGAAATCAAAACTTGGTAAAATTCCTCCGTTGGCTTGCACTAAACCCGATACCGAATTGGCATCGTAGGTTACTAATTTTGTGGTTGGGTATTTTGCAATAAATTCATTGATAGCCTTCTTCGTTGTTGGCGAAAGAATGGTGTTTGATACAATTCTGATTTGACCTCCACGAGCGGCAACTTTACTTAATTGTGCAATAATTTCTTTATCAGCTAAGTTCCAATCTGCGGCTTTGCCGCCAATTGTCGCTCCTTTTAATTTTTCGTTATCATAAAGACTCAACACAGATGCCTGCACACGAGCCGATAATGCTCCCTTACTTACTGATGAAGCCTTATTCCCTTCAACCTTAATTGGACGACCTTCACGAGTTTTAACTAATATCGAAGCATAATCACCACCATCTATAAATGTTGAAGCGTACCAATTGGCAATCGTTGGTTCAACATCAAGTGGTTTATTTAAGTACGGAATTGCTTTTTTGATTGGGGCTTCGCAAGCTGCCAATGCTACGGCTGAAACGCCAAAACCCAAAACTTTTAAGAAGTCACGACGAACGGTATTTGTCCCATCAATGATTAATTCTCCTTTATCATCCGCTGTTGGAGCGTCGCCAAATTCACGATGTGCGTGTTTGACAAACTCTGAACTGTTTGTTAATTCCTCGATTCCTCTCCAATACCGCTTTGTATTATTTTCCATATTTGTAATATGATTGGCTGTCGGCTGTCGGCACTTGGCTGTCGGCTGTTGGCTTTTTTATTGTCTTTTTAGTTCTTGGTTCTTTGCTTTTTGTTCTAAGTTCAATTTTCAACTAAGAATTAAGTACTTAGAACTCTTAATAATGGCACTTTGAACATTCTAAGCCACCAATGTCTTGTACTTTCAATGGCTCTTTTGTTTCGCTGTTATGTAATTCTACTAATTTATCATAATAAGCATTTCCTTTTGCATTTACATTTGTCTTTCTATGACAGTCAATACACCATCCCATTGTTAAAGATGAACGTTGTTGAACAACTTCCATTTTAGCGATTTCTCCGTGACAGTTTGTACATTCCAATCCACCAACGTTTGTGTGTTGAGCATGATTGAAATAGGCTAAATCAGGAAGGTTGTGTACACGTACCCATTGAATCGGCTCATCCTTTTCAAGTGAACGGTAGATTTTTTGAATTTCAGGAGATTCACGCTTAATAGCATTGTGACAGTTCATACAAATGTTTGCCGAAGGAATATTCGCCCCTTTTCCTTTGTAAACACCTGTGTGGCAATAATTACAATTTATTTCGTATTGACCAGCGTGAAGTTTGTGAGAGAATTGAATTGGTTGTTCGGGAGCGTATCCTTTGTGAATACCGATTCCATAAGCTGCATCAATTGTTGCTTTTCCAATTAATAAAGTAATCAACAGAGCCGCACCCGTTTTGAAAGCACTACTTCTCGTTAATTTTTTACCATTTTCAGCAATTCTTTGTAACAAAGGAATTCCTTGTGCTTCGAGCGAATCTGGGGTAATAGTTGATAATTTCGTTAAACTTGAAACGATTGATAATAAGGCAACTAACACTAAGACCATAACCGCCAACAAAGCAATCATAATGTATTCCATCATTCCACCGTTTGAAGCACCCGCAGCAGAAGTAGCTCCACCAGCAACAGGAGTTGCACCAGCGGCAGGTGCAGCAACAACCTTAGCTTGAGCATCAATATAAGCAATTACACTCGTGATTTGAGCCGCTGAATACCCTGGATAGGCAGTCATTTGTGCTTTGTTGTATTTATTATACAAATCAACAGCGTATTTATCGCCCGAGGCAATCACGGCTTGTGGATTATGAACCCAAGGCACAATCCAGTCAATTGTTCTTCTTTGGAGAATACCTTTCAAGCCAGGACCCACTACTACTTCATCAGTTACTGCGTGGCAAGTTGAGCAATTGTTTTTGTAAATTTGTTCACCCTCAGCAAGATCCTGTGCTTTCACACTTACGAATGAGGCAAAGAAGCCCAAGATTGCTATTAAAGAAACATTTTTCAAGCGTTTCATGATTGTCATAATCGTTTTATTACAGAACATTTATATAAAATTACGCTAATTAAATTAAAAAATATGGTAAGAGTTTTAGAGAATTTTTAGCTAAGGAAAAATATAATTTAGCTTTAAAATTCAATTTTTACCCTTTTTCGGGTTACAAAAGTACAATCGGAAAAATTATGAACCAATTATATTTTTATTCATTTTTAATAAAATTATCTTAAAAATCAACTATTTATATTTTTTCTATTTAATGAAAAATAGTAGTTTTTACTTTAAGCAGATTGAATTGTACAATATCAAGAAAGCGGGTTAGAGGGGAATAATTTCACAAAAATACAAAAGGAATGAATACCAATGTACAATTTTGATGTAATGTTAAAAGGTTTTGTGTTTAAAAAATGTTTGAGAAATTAAAAGTTTTTTGAATCAAAATACAACCACAAAATAAACAAGGCTTCGCTATGAACGAAGCCTTGTTTAAAAGCATTAAATATATGAAATTTTAAAACGTATAAGCCAAACTCACTCTTCCAAAAAATGGCGTTCCTGGCGTAAAGTGAATTTCAGCAATAGGTTCTGACTCGCCTTTCAATCTACTTTCTGTATTAAATTGTGTTTCTTTCCAACGAACATCGAAAAGATTTTGGATGGATAAACCTACGTTGTATTTTCCTTTGGTATAATTCAATTGCAAATCATTCACAAAATAGCCTTTCGCAATGACTGAATTATCTTCATTGGCGGGGCGGTCGGCGATGTATCTATATCTGATTGAACCACTAAAACCCGTTGGACTTTGTAATGATAATCCGCCCACGGTTGTGAAGGTTGGAGCGAGTGGTAAATAGTTTTTCCCTGCCTCCGCATCCAATGCACGAGGAGTTGCGGTATTTATATCCACATCTGCAAAAAGCGTTTTTGTTAATTGATATCTAACTGAAACATCAATACCAAATCTTCTTGAACGACCGCTTGGTTCAATTACGCCCTCATCACCCACATACACAAACTCTTGTTCAGAAAAAATGTACCACGATGCTGCATTTATTAACAATTTTGGAAAAGGTTTATAGATTATCCCCAAATCTGAACCATAAGTTGCGGGTAAAATTTTCAGTCCGCCTTGTGGAACTACAGCCCTTGTATCGTTCGAGTGAAACCCTTTTCCAGTATTTAAGTAAAGTTGAATATGAGGATTGAAAGTATAATAAAAATTTAATTTGGGAGATATAATAGTAGCTTCTGCCGTACCTAATTCATTACTTAACAAATCATTGTATTTGTTATGAAAATAGTCAAACCTTATTCCTGCATTGATGGTAAATTTATCTGAAAGTTTAATTAACTCATCCGCATATATAGAAGCATTTACTTCATTGATATTCCCTAACTTTAAGGCATTCGTAGTAATTATACGATCTTTTGTTCTCGATAATTCCGTGCCGTTGGTAATATCTTGACGATATTGAACGCCAAAAGTTGTTGTCAAATCTTTATTCCCAATCGACGAATTAATGGCGTAACTTCCATTGTATCCAAACAAATTACGATGCTCTTTCTGACGAATTTGGTCGCCATTTATGGAATCTTCTTTGAAAAAGGTAAAATTTGAATATAACTCAAAATTGTAATTACTATAAAAAAGCTGATTCTTGATGACGTGATTGCTTGGCGTAATGGTTACAAATTGAGCGTTAAAATTTGTCCTACTCGTTTCTCCGCCTTCGGTTGGGTCAATTGAACCGAAGAAACCCGTTAATCCAGATTCAATGGCACGGTCGGGAATTTGTCCAGAGTGATTCCATTTACTCCAAAAAGTTGAGCCTGTCAAAGTTAAATTTGTATTTCCTGTTAAGTGACCGTGAAATTTGCCGATTACATTTACTCGCTTAAAATTCTGTGGATTATCAAAGTATGAATCGCTATAAGAATACTCAGAAGCTATGTAGGCGGATTGATTTCTTTCTTTACCCTTTTTACCCAATAAATCCAATCCACCCACGGCACGGTACGTATTATATTGACCACCTTCTATTTTCAAAAAAGAGTTTTCAATGGTGTTTTTTGTTCTGAAATCTACCCAACCTGCCGTCGCTAAATTACCCTTTTCAGCATTATACGAACCCTTTTTAAAGTCCACGCCTTGAATTAATTCTGGAATGACAAAATGTAAATCGGCATAACCTTGTCCGTGTGCGTGTGAGACCATGTTTACAGGCATCCCGTCCACGGTCAGGCGAATATCCGTTCCGTGGTCGAGGTCATAGCCCCGCAAGAAAATTTGTTCCGCTTTTCCACCACCTGCGTGTTGCCCGATGAATAAACCAGGCACCATTCTGAGGACTTCTTGGGAATTTGTGATGGGTCGTAATTTGATGTCTAAACTACTAATAAGTTGCTGGTCGTGAGGACGTTGCGACGGAACCACAATTTCAGAAAGTTCAATGGATTGATAACCCAAATACACTTTCAGAAACGTATTTTCATCATCTTTTACAGTTGCATTTACGGTTTGTGCCTTGAAACCAAGATGGGAAAATTCTATCTTATAAGGGGCAGCAATTAAATCTACAAATCGAAATTGACCTAATTCGTTGGTTAAAATAGCTTTGTTCAAACCCGTCAATTGTACGCTCACGCCTTGTACGGGTAGATTTGTCTTTTCATCGTAAACCGTTCCTGAAATACTTCCTAAGTGAGCAAAGGCTTGTGTTGAGATGAAAAGAAGGATTAGAGGTATAAGTTTTTTCATTGTTTTTTAAAAATAATTCATTTCAAAAAAAGGCATGTCACGTTCTTGGCTTTCTCTACCACAAACCGTTACATGCCTATAATTTTTACTATTTACTTAAAAATAAATTTTACTATCGATATCTCTTTATCTGTTCGCTACAACTATCGGTTCATAGCCAAACTTTCCATTTGCTAAACTTCTATCAATTTTACCCGCATCTTTTAGTAATTCTGGGTCTTTGCTACCCGTACTCATGGCTATGGTAATATATTCTTTTGCTTTCTTAAAATCGTTACTTTTGAAAGCTACGACTGCCATTGCATGATTTACGTCTATGTTTCTTGGTCTTTTTTTGTATTCAATTAAACCGTGTTTTAAAGCTAAATCCATTTTGCCCGCTTTGGCATAAAGTTTACAAAGTTCCAAATCAACGGCGTGTCCAGATTTTGCGTCTTGATCTAACATTTGAGCTACTTCTTCATATTTATTTAAGGCTTTTTCGTGATTTCCTTGCAAGTCATAAATCTCTGCCATTTCTTCGTGGAATGAAAATTCGGGCATAATTTTTACAGCCTTATCCAATAATTCTAAAGCCTTATCATACTGTTTATTTATCTTCAAAATTCTCGCTTGTCCGCCATACGCAAAGGCATAACTTGGGCGAACGAAAAGAATATCATCGTATTGTTTTTGTGATTCGTTTAATTGTCCCGTTGATTCATACAAATGTCCAAGCGTTTTTTTGCTCCAACAAAAAGGTTCAGAACCTGGCATTCCAGCTTCTACTGCTAATTTCATAGCACTTATCGCTCCTTTAAAATCACCATAAATTTCACGTAAATAAGATGCTCTTGAATAGGATTCTAAGGAAGGTTTCAATTCTTGCATTTTATCCGACATGGCAATGGCTTCTTTATAAAAACCTAACTCCACATTTGCATCCACCAATACGCCATAAACATACGCATTACTTGGATTTATTTTGCGAGCCGCTTCTGCCAAATCACGGGCTTCGGCGAACTGATGCTGAGACATTTTGACGGACGATTTGAAGGTCGTTGCCTCAAAGTTGTTTGGGTTTAAATACAAAACTCCATCTAATATTTTTAATACCGCAGGATAATAATAAGGATGTTCACCCGTGATTCTTGCTTCTGATAAATAAATCATCGCAATCTGTAAACGAACTTTAGTATCGTTTGGGTCTTTGGCAAGTTTTTTGTTTAATTCATCAACTTTTTCTCTTGTTTTTTGCCATTCTGAGGCTTTGGCTAAATCACCTTTACGTTCAAAAAGGGCAGGAATTTCTAAATTTGATGAACCGTTTTGAGCAGTTGAGTTGTCGGACTTTTGCGTTTTAGTACAACTCAATTGAGTCACTAAAATCGTTAAAATAAAAAGGTATTTAATAGTTTGTTGAGGAAAAGTAATTAATGTTTTCATGATGAATGTTGGTTTTAATAATGTTTTATTTAATTGACTTTCAATTACTTAACTTACGAAAGTTTAAAGTTTTTGGATTTAAAAGAGAAAAAAATTTAGCCACTAAGGCACAAAGTCTCTAAGTTATTTATTTTAAAAAACTTGGTGTCTTCGTGCCTTAGTGGCTAATAATTAATTACGAATAATCTTCACAGTACTTCTTTCAGTTGGAGAAACAGTTCTTAGGAAATAAGTCCCTACTTCTTTGCCCAATTTAAAAGTCTTCGTTTCTGTATTACCCGCTTCATCAATTGATTGATGACCAATGATTTGTCCTCTTGTATTGACTAAATCCATTTCAAGATTTTCACCTTTTGCTCCTCTGATTTCAACGGTAACATCATCACCACTTACTGGATTTCCCAATACGTTTACTGATAATTTAGCATCCGATGGTTCAGAAGAAATACGCTCAGCTTTGTTCGTTGAATTTTGTTTCACACCCGCAAACATAGGTCCACGGAAGGCTCTCCATGGCGATTGCTCATAAGGGAAAACTGCTTTCAACGTTGTATCGTTCTTTGTTACTCCTGCATTGAATCCTAATGTACTCATCAATTTTGGCGTAACTGGACTTGCCGTTGTACCTGGAATAAAATCATCATACCACAAACCAATCGCTGCCAACACAACACCACCCACTGCTTGTAATTCAATGGTTGTTATATCATCTTCTAAACGACGACCATTTGGAAAACCATCCATGTTTGGAATCATTTGTAAAGCTGTTGAAGTATTGAAACGTCCGTCAGTTAATCCCAAAGCTGCTGCATAAACTAAACCTAATGAATTGAAGTCTGCACTATTTCTTGGTGTCGCTGGCACTGCCATATTCAAACGCAACAAATCTCCCAAAGTTGGTAAGAAGTTGTTAATGAACGGCTTACCTGCTGCTAATGGATTTCCACCTTTGCCCGTTGCCAATTGGTAAGGAGCTAAATTTGGCACACCTGTATAAAATATTGGTAAAATATCAACTGCACGTGGGCTGGTTGGATTTGGCAATAAAATACTTCCAAAAGCTGATTCAGCCAATGCTGTTCCGTTCAATGCTGCCGTTCCTTTCAAGCTAAATAAACCTGCTTTTCCATTACGGAAATCGAATGCACCTAATGATTTAGATTGAATTCTCAAGGCTGATAAACCTGGAACTGCTCCACCAAATTGTGAATCATCCATGTATAAACCCAATTCTGGATTCACGAAATATGAAGCAAATTGTAAATCTTCGTTTGGTTTAACTGAATTCCACTTATCTTTCAAACCAATTGGAATAATTGCTTCGTTTGTCAAAGGCATTCCTAAACGTGAAACTTGAACAAAATCACCATCCATTCCAATATCACCACCACTGTAAAAAGTTCTGATTCTTTGACGACTTGCCGAAGCATAAACCCCAATTACATAGTCTGAATCAAGGATATTACTTGCCATAGCAACAGACTTACCATTTTTCTGTAAAGTAGCTACTGGCACTTCAATCACGATTGAGTGACAGTTAAATTTAGCCACTGCATCTTTTCCACTGCTTGGACGAACGTTACCTACATCAAAAATACCACCCAAGTCCACAAAGAAAGGATCATCAACGGGTCCACAGAAGATTTTTTCTCCTGTTGAAGCTGTCATGATTGATTTTTTTGCTAATTCATCATAAGAAGTTGCACCTAAACCAACCGTTTTGTCCTCAATTGAACGAGGTCCAATATTTGGAGGAGGCACCGTTCCGTTTGAAATAATCATGCTAAAACTTCTTCCACCATCTGTACTACGCTCACAGTTGTAAGTAGTTTTCAAGTTTTCTTTTCCTAATCTAATTAAAAAGAAAGTTGATGGGTCTTCGTTTTGTTTCATAAATGTGAAACGGTAAATAATATCAGAACCAGGCGTTCCAGCATTATTATCAACGTGAATTTCATAACGAACTCTCTCACCGAACGAAGACCAGTTTGGACCTCCCGCAGGATGCTCAAAAGGAATATAGTTGGCAATTAATACTATATTCTCTGGATTTGTTGGACTTTTGAAGGCGTACAAATCTGTGTTATCTGCCAAAGGGTCATTTGAAATCAAAGGGGCTTCTCGATGCGAGGATGCCAATATTTGCGACGGGAACTGGCATATCAAAGCCAGCAATCCAATCATATATATGAGTTTTTTCATTAGTATCTTTTAAATAAAATTGATGAATTATAAGATTAAGATTTAAGAGTTTATACCTCTTTTCTATGTCTCCTATGTACCTATGTGGTTACATTAAAAACGTGCTTTCTCTGGATAATCAAATCCTCTCCAAGGCGTTGCCTCGTAAGGGAAACCCATTCTGAAAGCGGTATCGTTTTTAGTTGGACCAGAAGTAAATCCTAAAACACTCAATAATTTTGGTGTAACTGGACTTGCTGTTGTGCCTGGAACAAAATCGTCATACCATAAACCAATGGCAGCTAAAACTACCCCTGAAACTGCTTGCAATTCAATCGTTGTTACATCATCTTCCAAACGTCTTCCATTTGGAAAACCATCCATATTTGGAATAAATTGAATGTCTTTCGTTCCATTATAAGTTGGGTCAGTTAAGCCTAAAACCGCTGCATTCACTAATCCCATTGGACTAAATTTAGGGTCATTACGTGGTGTTACTGGCACCGCCATATTCAAACGCAACATATCACCCAACGTAGGTAAGAAGTTGTTAATGAATGGTTTACCAGCTGCTAATGGATTTCCAGCTTTGCCCGAAGCCAATTGGTATGGAGCTAAATTTGGAACACCCGTATAGAAAATTGGAAGAATATCAACCGCTCTTGGACTTTTCATATCTGGCAATAAAATTGCTCCAAAAGCAGCATCAGAAAGAGCAGTACCTGCCAAAGCAGCATTACCTCTCAAACCACCCAAGCCAGGTTTTCCATTACGGAAATCATAAGCACCCAATGATTTTTGTTGAATACGAAGTGCATTCAAAGAAGGAACGGCTCCACCAAATTGTGAATCATCCATGTATAAAGCCAATTCTGGATTTGTAAAATATTTAGCAAACTCCAAATCAGCACCAGCATAAGGCGTAGTTGAATTCCAACGGTCTTTCAAGCCGATTGGAATAATTGCCTCATTTACTAAGGGCATTCCCAAACGTGATACTTGCACGTAGTCACCATCCATTCCAAAATCACCACCTGAGAAGATTGTCTGAATTCTTTGACGACTTGCCGAAGCCCAAACACCAATCACAAAATCTCCATCAAGGATATTTGCTGCTTGAGAAGCCATTTTGCCATCTTTCTGTAATAAATTGATTGGCACTTTAATGGCAATCGTATGAACGTTAAAACGATTTAGTACATCTTTTGGAGGATTAACAGCATTACCTTCTGGACGGAAATTGCCTACATCAAAAGCACCCGCTAAATCCACAAAGAAAGGATCATCAACAGGTCCGCAGAATACTTTTTCGCCCGCTGCTGTTGTCATAATTGATTGCGAAGCTAATGCCTCATAACCAGTACCCAAACCAACGGTTTTGTCTTCAATTGAACGTGGACCAATGTTGTTTGGAGGAACCGTTCCATTCATGATAATAGTTGTGAATGATCTGCCACCATCCATGCTTTTCTCACACATGTACGTCGTTTTCTGGTTTTGCTTACCCAAACGAATGTTGAAGAAAGTTGAAGGGTCTTCGTTGGTTGTCATGAACGTAAAACGGTACGTTATGTCATCACCAGGCGTATTTGCCCTGTTTTTAACGTGAATTTCATAGCGAACTCTACTACCAAATGTATAGAAATTTGGAGCACCATCGGGCGATTCAAATGGAATGTAATTGGCAATAATCGTAATGGTGTTTGGGTCATCAGGGCTTCGGAAAGCATACACATCGGTGTTATCCGCCAATGGGTCATTCGAAATCAACGGGGCTTCTCTGTGACTGGAAGCATAGCCAAAATTGACTATCGACAGAGAAATGAAGAAGACAAGGCATTGCAGCCATCTTCTCAACGGTAAACCATTTCTGTTCATAAGGTTTAATTTTTAGTTTGAAAAAAAGTGAAAAAAATACTGAGATTAATATTCTTCGTCCACACATAAACAACATGTTTCATTCAGATTGCTCACAGAATTTGAATGACATACGTTCACAATGATTAATTGGATTTGTAATCAAAACTTTTTGATAAAAAATAATATTTCAAAATGTGCAAAAAGACATGATGTATATTATTCGCAAAAACAATATTTATTTAAATAAGTAAGGGATGCCAAAATTTTGAGGAATTACGCCTCAAAATTTCAATTAAAGAAAGAATTAAATTTCACTTATCAGCAAGTGCAAAAGAGCATTTGAGAAGACGTTGGTGAATTATAGATTTAGAACTAATAATACTTCGGATTATCAAAGCAGACAATCAATCAATAATTAAATGGTTTAAACATTTCAGTATCCTGTTTTCAGTTTTTTGAAATATTATGATGCAAATTTCAGAAAAGAATAAGTGCTAAGTATTACATGATTATCAATAAAAGTTTCATAATTCACATATTATGCGAATTACGGGTTAAACTTTTATAAAAAAAAGACAGAGTGAGGTATAAAATTGTTTGAGAATTATGGAAAAATCACTCAAACTTATCAAATTATACACCCACATCTGTGAGTTGTATGAATCGGAACTCCAAT
>JANXML010000071.1 GCA_025354645.1 Arcicella sp.
TATTGGTTTTTCATTTTTTGTGATATTAGGTTGATGATGTTGTAAAGATAATTCTAATGTGGATTATTTAAGAATATGATATATGCTAAAATTAAAAACTTTTGAAAATCAACTATGTCACTGATATTTTACATCTCCAAATTTTATAAGTAGCCAAAACTACCTTTTTTACCCCAATTTGGCGACTTATAAATTTTATATCCAGCCAAAACTCACTTTTTTTACCCACTTTTGGCGACTTATAAATTTTATATCCAGCCAAAACTATCCTAAAATTATCTTTTTGCATAATTCTGTCAGTATTTTCATGAATAAATTTTACTTTTGGGTAAATGTAAATTCTTCTAAATGCAATATTTTCTAATTTTCTTAGCATTTCTTTGCGGGGCAGTTTTTCCAACGCAGGCTGGGCTAAATACCAAAATGGCTAAATTTGTTGGACATCCCGTGTTAGCCGCTTTTTTCTCATTTCTCACGGGTTTGATTGGCTTAATGATTTATGCCGCCATCGCCCGAATTCCCTTAAATTTGGTGAGTCAATGTCGAAATGCTCCGTGGTATGTTTGGTTTGCAGGGCTGTTAGGGGCTTTTTATGTAAGTATGGTCATTGTGCTAATGCCTCGATTGGGCGTTGCCTTAACCTTCGGATTGATTGTGGCGGGACAAATGTCCATCTCTATTATGTTCGACCATTACGGAATTTTGGACGCACCCGTTCGTGAAATTTCGTTGGGCAGAATCATCGGAGCCTTGTTTTTAGTGATTGGCGTGGTTTTAATCCGTAAATTTTGAATACTTTATGACAAAAATGAAATTTTGCCCGCAATGCGGCAAACCCCTTGAATTGAAATTTAGAGACGACCGTGACCGTTTGCAATGCACCGACCAAAGTACCGAATGTGGCTACGTTTACTGGAATAATCCAACGCCCGTAGTTGCTGCCATTGTCGAACATGAAGGCGATATTATTTTGGCTCGTAATGCTGCTTGGCCCGAAGGTTGGTTTGCCCTCATTACTGGATTTTTGGAAGCGGGCGAAACCCCCGAAGAAGGCATTTTACGTGAAGTGAAAGAAGAGTTGAATCTCGATGGCGAAATCGTGGAATTTGTGGGTTTATACGAATTTCACCGCATGAATCAACTTATTATTGCCTACCATGTACGGGCAACTGGCGAGATAAAACTTAGTGAAGAATTAATTGATTATCAACGCAAAAAAGATTATGAAATCCGCCCATGGGCAACTGGAACGGGCAAAGCCGTACAAGAATGGCAAGCAAAACGAGGGATTTTCAATGAAGTAATTCGGTTCTAATTAACTGTATATTAAAGGGTCATACCATACAATTGTTTCCCTAACCATTATGAAAAAGCGGCATCAAGTCCTATTAGTATTATCCATTCTGTCGATTATTACTTTTCTTGACCGTATTGCTATTTCAACCGCTGGTGAGCGAATTACGAAAGATTTAGGGCTTTCGGCGGTTCAATGGGGATGGGTTTTGGGAATTTTTACGCTCTCCTACGGCATTTTTGAAATTCCAACGGGTTTATTGGGTGATAAAAACGGAGCCAAAAAACTTTTGATTCGGGTGGTATTATGGTGGTCATTTTTCACAGTTCTTACTGGATTTTCAATCAATTTTACGATGCTTCTCATCGTCCGATTTCTTTTTGGAATGGGTGAAGCTGGGGCATATCCTAATATTTCCATTGCTCTTTCTAAATGGTTCCCCTCCTATGAACGTGGACAAGCACAAGCCATCATCTGGACAGCTTCCCGTTTAGGAGCGGGACTTACACCACTCTTGGTCATTCCGATTCAACAAAATTATGGGTGGCAAACCTCCTTTTATGTTTTGGGCGTAATAGGAATTTTGTGGGTAATTTTTTGGAAATATTGGTATCAAGAGAATCCTGAAAACGCTTCTAATATTTCGGAAAAAGAACGTTCTGAAATCCTAAATAATCGTCAATTATCCAATCATTTAGAAGATGTTCCTTTGCATAAGTTATTGAATAATAAGAATTTATGGTTTCTGATGGCAATGTATTTTTGTTATGCTTCGGGAGCTTATTTCTTTCAAGGATGGTTGCCAAAATATTTGCAAAATGGCAGACATGTCACAGAAAATCAATTGAAATATGTAACCTCAATTCCATTCATTTTGGCAGCTTTGGGTTGCTTTTTTGGAGGGGTTTTGAGTGATTTTTTGGTAAAAAAATATGGTAAAAAATGGGGTCGTAGAATTGCCCCAATGCTTGGTTTGGGGTTATCGGGAATATTCGTAATTGTCTCAGCCTTAACGCAAGATGACACAACCGCCATTATTTTACTCTCAATCGGGATGATGTTTATGGATGTCACAGCACCAGTTTCATGGGCAGTTTCGATGGATATTGGTGGGAAAAGAAGCGGCTCGGTTTCGGGAGCCATGAATACGGCAGGGTTGGCAGGAGCCTATTTGAGTACAGTGAGTTTTGGCTATTTAGCAACAAATTATGGTTACAATTTCCCAGTATTATTGTTAGGAATTATCGTCATCGTTGGAGCGTTTCTATGGCTTAAAATTGATGCGGAGAAGGTTTTGGGGTGATATTATTAGACCACAGATTGTGCGGATTAGAGGGATTCACACGAATTTTATTTTATGTTTTTTCACTTCTTAAAATATCTTCCCGAAAATTTAAAACTTTCGGGGAAGTGAATTACCTAATTTTATCCGTGTAAATCTGTAATATCCGCACAATCCGTGGTCTAACTTACCAAAACCCATTTCCCTAATTTCAACGATTCCACCGCACAAATACTTGCCCGTGAGGTGTTTATAATTTCTTCAAAAGGAATAATGGCTTCTCCGCCGTTTTTTAATCCCTCCAAAAATAATCTGAATTGCTCTTTATGTCCTTTG
>JANXML010000084.1 GCA_025354645.1 Arcicella sp.
GGCGATAGACTTTGGAATGAATCTCATAGCTGGGCGATGTATTCTAAGTTTTTTGATAATATGGGTCCCCTCCCCCATCACATTCACCATAGCGACGAACACGCTGCCAAAGTTGGGCAATTGGGCAAACCCGAAGCCTATTATTTTCCTCCGCAATTGAACAATCATGGGGGAGATTTCCCTTATACTTTCTTCGGAATTGCCCCTGGCACGACCAAAGAGCAAATAAAGGAATGTTTGATGAACTTCACTAAGGGCGATAACAAACTGACCAATTATTCACAGGCTTTCCGCCTTGAACCTGGCACGGGTTGGGACGTTCCCCCAGGGATGTTGCACGCCCCAGGGAGTTTGTGTACGTATGAACCCCAAAAAGCATCGGATATTTTTGCCATGTATCAGTCTTTGGTGAATGAGGCAATCGTTCCCGAAGAATTATTGTGGAATGGCACGCCTCCCGACCGCATCGGCGATTATGACCAATTGATGGAAGTGATTGATTGGGACTTAAACGTGAATCCGAATATCTTGGAAACTCGTTTTATGGCACCAAAACCCGTGAAACCATTAGCCGAAATGCAAGCGGAAGGTTACGTAGAAAACTGGATTTGCTATCGCTCAGAGGCATTTTCTGCCAAAGAATTGACCGTTGAGCCTGGCAAAACCATCATCATCAAAGACAATGCGGCATACGGAATGATTATGATGCAAGGACACGGAACGATGGGCGTTTGGAACATCGAAACACCATCTTCCATTCGTTTCGGACAATTGACCAATGATGAATTTTTCGTTACGGAAAAAGCCGCAATTGAAGGGGTAAAAATAACAAATCATTCAACCACCGACCCAATCGTAATGCTAAAACATTTTGGACCAAATAATCCAGATTTAGTCATGTAGCTATCAGCTATCGGCTTTGGGCTGTCAGCTAAAAAATGTCAATTCTAATATTTTGAAATAAATTAATTAATAGCTTTTTGTTGAAAGCCGAAAGCTGACAGCCGAAAGCCAAACATATATGCAAGAAAATAATTATCCTAAACTTCATAATGCCACTTGGCCCGGAATCGTGGGGAAAGGTCCTGATTCTGAACCGCCTATTTCATTAGATGCTATGCTCGAAATGACGGCAACCGCTGAGGTTGATGGCATTAAATTTGATGGTGTTGACCTTGGACTTTTTGACCCTCATTATGACCTTGATACTTCCGATGATGGAGTCAAAAGATTAGCTGATAAAGTAGCAAAACACAATCTTCAAATTGGAAGTTTGGTTGCTCCAATTTGGGGAGGTCCTGCGATGGGTAGTAAAGTAGAACGAACTCAATTTGTAGAAATGGTCCGTAAATCTTGTGAGATAGGTCAAAAATTGCGTGAAATGGGCATTCGCCCGCATGGAATTGTGAGAATTGATTCGGCAAGTAGTCCTGAAATTTGGGCAAAAGACCCCGTTGTTAATACGAAACTAATTGCTCAAACTTTCCAAGAAGCCTGCGATGTGGCAGCGGATTACGGAGAAAAATTAGCTGCTGAAGGAGAAATTTGTTGGGGTGGAATGCACAGCTGGAGAACTGTGCTTGATACCTTAGAAACTGTTAATCGTCCAAATATTGGTTTTCAAGCAGATATGTCTCATACATTTTTGTATTTATTAGGGTACAATGCTCCCGAGGATAGAATTTTACCAATAGATTTTAAATGGGATGATAGAGAGGATTTGAACGAAGGATTTAAAAAAATGACCAAAGCCTTACGCCCTTGGACGATAGATTTTCACGTTGCTCAAAACGATGGAACGGCTCACGGTTCGGGTTCACACGACAAAACGGGCAGGCATTGTTTAGCAACCGACCCAAACGGAAAATTGGATATTGTTCACGATGCAGGATTTTGGTTAAGACACGAAGACGGTAAATTAACAAAAGCCTTCAAACACATTTGTTGGGATGGTTGTATGTTCGCAAATGACGTGATGACACAACCCAAAACGTGGAATGATATTCTCGCAACCATGATAAATGTCAGGAAACAGCATGGCTGGTATGAGGTATAAACCCAAATTTTAATTAAAAATGATACAGAAAAAACAATTAAGAATTGGATTAATCGGAACTGGTTTTATGGGAAGAACTCACTCTAATGGATATAACAGAGTAGCGAATTTCTTCCCTGATTTAGCCTATACGCCCATTTTGAAGGCAGTATGTTCTCGAAATAAAGAAAAAGTGCAAGCATTTGCCGAACAATGGGGTTATGAATCCATTGAAACCGATTGGAGAACATTAATTGCCAGAGACGATATTGATGCTATTGATATTTGTACCCCCAACGATACTCATGCTGAAATATCCTTAGCTGCGGCGGCGGCAGGGAAAATGATTTTGTGCGAAAAACCGCTTTCTCGAAATTTAGCCGAAGGTGAGAAAATGGTTGAAGCGATTGAGCGTGCGGGTGTAAATTCAACGGTTTGGTATAATTATCGAAGATTACCCGCCGTTTCCTTAGCAAAACAAATTATTGATTCTGGTAAACTGGGAAAAATTTATCATTACAGAGCAAACTTTTTACAGGATTGGACAATCAATGCGGACTTACCGCAAGGTGGAGAAGGACTTTGGAGAATGGATGTTGAAGCGGCTGGTTCGGGCGTTACTGGCGATTTGTTAGCACACTGTATTGATACTGCCATGTGGCTTAACGGGGCAATAACTGATGTTTCGGCTGTTACAGAGACGTTTGTGAAAGAAAGAATGCACCAATTAACAGGCAAAATTCAACCTGTTGGCATTGACGATGCGTGTATCTTTCATTGTCATTTTGAGAATGGTTCGTTGGGACTTTTTGAATCAACTCGCTACGCCCGTGGACATAAAGCCCTTTATACTTTTGAAATAAATGGTGCGGATGCTTCCATTCGGTGGGATTTACACGATTTGAATCGCCTCGAATATTTTGATCATCGAGACGAATCAATTATCAGAGGTTGGCGGTCAATTCATGTGACTGACGGCGACCAACCATACATGGACAAATGGTGGGTTCCAGGTTTAGGAATTGGTTATGAACACAGTTTTGTTCATCAAGTGGCTGATTTTTTGAAAAGTTTAGAAACGGGAGAAAGTTGTTCTCCAACCTTTAAGGAGGCATTACAAACGCAAAAAGTATGTGAGGCAGTTATTAATTCTGCCAATTCAAGGAGTTGGAAAGATACTCATGTGGATGGGAAATTTGTTTAAAGTTTTCTATTAAAATAACGCTGGCTGGGTTCAAAACCCAGCCAGCGTTTCTAAAACAATATTAAAATTTCCCCTTATCATCCAAAACAATAGCTTGAATTTTCTCTTTGTTTACTAAATCATTAAATTCGGGTACTTTTTTGTCCTTGATTTCTTTATAACGTGCAATTACTTTATCAATTCTAACTGCCAAATCCTCATAAACAGCGTAATGTTGTTTATTTGGCTTACCAAAACTATTTGAGGTTGCATACGAAGCAACCCCTGCCATTTTGTCGTTTAATCGAATCGGATACGCCAAAACATCTTGTGGAGCTTTTGCTTTTGTTTGCATTAATGAAGACTCAATTACATCTAAGGAATCAATCATTGGTTGAGAAACTTTCTTCAATTTAGAAACCAAAGCAGTATCTTTCAAAGCACTTAAATATCCATTCACAGATAATTTAATCTTACGAATTTGATTAATCGTTGAATGACATTCACTCACCTTTTTATTTACTTTTTGTACTAAATCAAATTGGGCTTTTAAATCTTCATCGCTAACTTTTAGTCTTGGATCTTTTTTGATTTCAAAAGGTTGTTCCGCCAATAATTTTTTGTCTTCAATTAATCTAACTTTATACATCCCAGGCGTTGAAACTGCCCCTGCAATACTTCCAGCCCACATCACGTTAGTTCCCTCCACTTCAATTGCATCAGGATAACTAAAATTCCAGATGAAATTATTCATTCCTGCATTAGCGGGGATTGCACCTGGTTTTGGTTGTTTATTATCTTCAAAAAAGTCTTTTGAAATCTTAAATGCTTCTCCTTTTTTGTCTTTAATATTTGAATAAGTGATAATGGTATCACCCTTTTCAGTCAAGAATTGCAACTTCAATTCCTTGCTTGGTTTGTTCGCTAAATAATACCGAACTTGAACACCCAAAGGAACATTTTCTCCTGCGTCAGCATCTGGACGAGAAGGTCTTGCACCACCATTCATTAAATAAGATGGACGTGGTTTGAACAAGTGAACATTGGTTTTCACCATGCCATCCATGATTTCATATAGGGGTGTAACATCATCCAAAACCCAGAAAGCACGTCCGTGTGTGGCAACTACCAAATCTTTTTCACGTTTATGAACTTGCAAATCACGAATTGGCGTTTGTGGTAAATTCATGTTCAATTTTTGCCAAGAATCGCCATCTGTGAATGAAACATAAACGCCTCTTTCCGTTCCTGCATACAATAATCCCTTCTTGTTTGGGTCTTCTCTCACAACTCTACAATATTCATCGGATGGAATTCCATTGGTAATTTTCGTCCAAGTTTTACCATAATCTATCGTTTTGAATAAGTACGGTTTTCTGTCCCCAAACATATATTTCGTAGCCGCTAAATAGGCTTTTCCTTTATCAAATTCCGAAGGAGAAATTAAGTTAATAAGGCTATAATCAGGCAGTTGTGACATCGGTAAAGAAATATTATCCCATTTCTTGCCACCATCTTTTGAAACATGAACTAATCCATCATCCGAACCCGTCCAGAAGATTCCTTTTTCCGTTGGCGATTCTGCAAAGGTAAAAATTGTTCCGTAAATCTCCGCACCAGTCATATCTTTTGTAATCGGTCCTCCTGTTTCTCCCAAAGTTTTAGGGTCATTTCGTGTCAAATCTGGCGATATAGTTTCCCAAGAATATCCCGCATCATTTGTGACATGAACGTGATTTGAAGTAATGTATAATTCTTTTGGATTATGAGGGGAAAAAACAATTGGATACGTCCATTGAAAGCGATATTTTTTTACAATGGAAGGAGCTCCAATCGATGATTCGGGCCAAATGGCAACGTCACGAGTTTCACCAGTTTCTGCATTATGTTGAGACATCTGACCGTCATATTCACCTCCGTAAGTAATTTTTGAATTCAAAGGATCAGCGGCAATATAACCCGCTTCACCACCCGCAACGGGATACCATGCTTTACTATCAATACTATTTCCGTCTGTTCTTGAAGCAATTCTGACGGATGAATTATCTTGCTGAGCTCCATACACATTATAAGGAAAATCATTATCCAAAGAAACGTGATAGAATTGTGCCGTTGGCATATCAACTTCCGAAAAAGTTGCACCACCATTGAAAGTTACTTCCGCCCCTCCATCGTCGCCAATGATATAATTATCTGGATTTTTCGGATTAATCCAACAGTCGTGCGTATCACCGTGATGAACCATAATTCGCTTGAAAGACTTTCCGCCATCATTTGATTTCATGGCATTTACATTCAGAACAATCAAATTATTTTCATTCTTTGGGTCAATTTCCAAGTCCATATAATACCAACAACGTTGCCATAAATTTTTATCATCATTAATTAAAGTCCAATGCTCACCACCATCATCCGAACGAAAAAGCCCGCCTTTGGCATTTTCAACTAAGGCGTATAAACGGTTTGAGTTTGAAGCCGCTACAGCAATTCCTATTTTACCCAAAACACCCTTTGGCAAACCTGGTTTTTGACTTAAATTTTCCCAAGTATCTCCACCGTCCATTGATTTATAAAGCCCACAGCCTTTTCCACCACTACTCATTGAATATCCATTTCGGTACGCTTGCCACATCGAGGCATAAACGACTCTTGGGTTATTTGGGTCTAAACGCACCATTACAGCCCCTGTACTATCATTTTTAGCAAGAATTTGCTTCCACGTTTTTCCTCCGTCAGTAGTTCTGTAAACCCCTCTTTCTGGATTTGGAGCAAAAGGGTTACCGACTGATGCCGCATAGGCAACATCTGGATTGGTAGGATGAATTTCTATATTTGAAATCGCATCTGATTTAGCTAAACCCATGTGTTTCCAAGATTTACCCGCATCGGTAGATTTGTAAACTCCATCGCCAAAAGAAATATTACTTCTCATATCTCCTTCTCCCATACCTACATAAAGCACATTTGGGTCCGAAGGAGCCACAGAAATAGCTCCCACGGATGATGAATGAAAGGTAGAATCTGAAATTGGAAACCAATTTGCACCCGCATCAATGGTTTTCCAAACGCCTCCACCCACAGCACCAAAATAATAAATGAGCGGTTGGTCAGCGTGTCCAGCAACTGCCAAAGAGCGTCCTGAACGAAATGGACCAATATTTCTCCATTTTAAACCATTATAAAGACTATCGTTCACCGTGACTGCTGAACTTCGAGAAATGGGTTGGGAAGAAACTTTATTTTTTGCTTTCTGTGCAAAAGAGATTGCCGTGGAAGCCAATAAAAAAAAGGCAAAAAGCCCAAATTTGAAGGGTATTATTTTTTTCATGTTTTTGTTAGTATGTTGAATAGAATGGTAATTTACGAAGAAAATAAATTAAAAAAACATTTTTTCTGCCAAACGAAAAGTATTGCAATGAGCCTCAACAATATCTCGAATTTGTGGAGAATATCCCCCTCCCATCGAAACCACGATTGGCAATTTATTTTTAATAGCTTGTTGAAACACAAATTCATCTCGACGATAACATCCTTGAATTGAGACACTTAACTTTCCCAATTTATCAGTTTCCAAAATATCAACGCCCGAAACGTAAAATAAAAAATCAGGTTTTTGTTCTTCTATTAATTTCGGTAATGTATCAAACAGAATTTTTAGGTATTCTTCGTCCTTCATATAAGTTGCCAATTCTATATCCAAATCTGACTTTTCTTTATGAAGTGGATAATTCTCTTTTCCGTGCATTGAAAAGGTAAAAATTCGTGGCTCATTTTGAAAAATTTGAGCCGTTCCATTTCCTTGATGAACGTCTAAATCAATTACTAAAATTTTGGTAACTAATTGATTTTCAAGCAAATAATTAGATGCAATTGCAACATCGTTCAATAAACAGAATCCTTCTCCCCTATCCGTATAAGCATGATGCGTGCCACCCGCAACATTCATGGCAATTCCATTTTCAAAGGCAAAATGGCAACAATCAATCGATCCTTGGGTGATTATTGTTTCTCTATAAACCAATTCTGCCGATAAAGGAAAGCCAATTTTACGAATCATTTTTGGGTCAAGATGAAGGTTTTTTAAATCTTCCCAGTAGGCTTTTGTGTGAGTTCGTAGAATCCATCTTGAATCGACAGGATTTGGGGCAAAGAAATTTTCTGGCGTGCAGGTTCCTTCGTATAAAAGTTGTTCTGGAATTAATTCGTATTTCAACATCGGAAAACGATGTCCTTCTGGAAGTGAATGTTGATAAATGGGTGAATAGGCAATTTTGAGCATTTTTCTATCCTAATAATTACATAAATCGAATACAGATTAAACAGATATACACAGATTTTGTTAAATTGAAATCTGTGTATCTAAATTCGCTTAAAGTTTAAAACATTACTGCAAAGCAATTTTAATTCTTTTCACAGCTTCTTCTAAAACAGTTTTTGGACAGGCGAAATTAAGTCTTAAGAAACCTTCTCCCATAAATGTTTTACCATTCATCAATCTGACACCAGCTGCCAAAATTCTTTCTTGAATGTCCTCAACACCCGTTTCTCGGGCATCAATCCAAGCTAAATAAGTTGCTTCGAGTGGTAACATTCTCAAACCTCGGTATCCATTTAATTCATTATACATGTAGTCATGATTACTTTTCAAATAATCAATTAATTGCAAACGCCAATCTTCGCAATCACGATAAGCAGCCAGTGCGGCAACCATTGAATGACGAGGAAGTGGTGGAAAAAAACCATCTTTTGCAACATTAAATTTTTGTCTTAAATCAGGATTTGGAATTATTGCAACGGAACAGCCTAAACCTGCAATATTGAACGTTTTTGAAGGAGCTAAGAGCGTAACCGTCATATTCTCAGCCTGTTGATGTAAACTGGCAATCGGTATATGTTTTTTATTAATGTCTAAAATCAAGTCGCAATGAATTTCATCAGCACAGATAACAATACTATGTTTCTGACAAATTTCTACCAATTTTTCTAATTCTTCCCGAGTAAAAACGGTACCTGCTGGATTGTATGGATTACACAACATGAACAATTTTGTTTCATTGGTAATGGCATTTTCAAGTGCTTTAAAGTCAAAAGTCCAACGATTATTATCTTCAATTAAGGGAAATGTTTGAAGTTTTTTACCAACATAACCTGGTGCAAGATGAAAGGGGTGATAAACGGGAATCGAAGTAATAACGGAATCTCCAATGTCACCAATTGCTCGACAAGTTGCCGTGATTGCAGGGACTAAACCAGGAATCCATACTTGCCATTCTTTTTCAGTTTTCCAACCATAAAGTCTCTCTAAACGCTCTTGTAGCACTTCTTTTAATTCTTCTGGAACGATTGAATACCCAAAAACACCGTGTTCAGTGACTTCACGAAGTGCCTGTAAAATAGGTTCTGGACTTTTGAAATCCATGTCCGCAACGGGCATGGGAATGGTTCTTTCGGGGTCTTGAAAGAAGTCCCATTTGAATGAATCAGTATTTTTTCTATTAATTACTTCGTCGAAATTATATTGCATATTTTTATGAAAGTAGTTGGTTGTTGTGATTAAATTATATAAAATTATTCAGCAGTTTTACTTAAATCTAACGCTGATTCATTAGCTTCTATTTTGCTAACGTATGATTTGAATTTTATTGAAATGATGAAAACCAAGCCCATCAACGCAGCATTAATATAAAATGGGATTTGGTAGGAACCTTCAAAATTAAATAATTTTGCCGTTAAAAAAGGACCTAAAAATGAACCTCCGCCTTCAAACATACTGATGGTTCCATTAATTTTTCCTGCTTCTTTTAATCTAAAACTTTTAATGATAATGAGGTTATACAAGGAATAAATTCCCCCCCAACTTATCGCTAATAGACTTATGGACAAAAAAATGAATGATTTATCCAAGGAAGCAAAACCCAAAGAACCTAAAATCATTAAAAGGCAACAAGATGAAAAAACTATGTATGGATTTATGTAATCAGAAAAAAGTGAGATGATTAACTTTCCAGAACCAGCAATTAAGAAGTATAAAGTTAAATAATAACTTGCTTTATTCTCTGAAAATCCTAAACCTGAGATGTGTAGAAAAACATTAGAAATGGTACCAACAAGGCTGTAAAAAGTAAAGAAGCCACAAGTGCAAATTAACCAAAAAAGATGGGTTTTTGTTGCACTTTTATAAGACATACCTTGCTTCAATAAATCAGAATTAACATTTTTTTCAATATTTTTTTTAAATCCTAATGCAAAAATACCAATTTCTGCGGGCGAATTTTTTACAAAAAAGTAAATAAAAAGAAAGGCAAGCAAAGGAAAAATTGCCAATATTTGAAAGGTGTTTCGCCAACCAAAATCTTGAAGTAAGTGAGTATTTAAAGGAGAGAAAATGGCACTTCCGAGACTTGTACCCACTAAAACTATTCCGATTGCTAATCCTCTTTTTTCATTAAACCAGGAAGAAACCAAGATTATACAGGATACTGAACCCGCCGTAATCATTGAAATTCCCAAGAAAAAATGAGCAATATACGCTTCAAATTTATTGTGAATAAAACTATAACTCGCCAAGGTGATTGCCAAAGTTAAAGTTCCGAAAAGAAGCATTTTTTTAACCCTAATTTTATCAATAATTACTCCTGAAATAAAAATAAAAAGTAAGGTAACGCCATTAGTAATCGATTCACGAACCTTTAACTCTTCACGACTCCATTGAAATTCTTCTAAAAAAATTTTATCAAAAACAGATAATGCGGTGGTAGTCAAGCCATTAACGACAATTAATGTCAAAAGTCCTGAGAAACAAATAATCCATGGGTAATATTTTGTTTTCCAATCGGAGGTTAGGCTTTGATTTTGAATATTTTTATGAAACATTCTGAAAAATGTGTGATGATTAAATACGAGTTATTGTGTAAACTACTATATTTATTATTGGGTTCATATTTTTTTACCCAAACTTACAAACCTTTTATTCAACCCAAAATTATTATGAAATACCACTTTACAAATTATTATCGATTTACGGCTCAAATGCTGTTAACAATTTTTCTGATTTGCTCTGTTTTAACGGCTTTCTCTCAAAGTCGGATGATTACTGGAAAAGTTGTTTCTCCCGATGGGAAGCCTCTTCAAAACGTCAATGTAAAGGTGCAAGGCACATCCACGGGGACTATAACAGATGCCAATGGTGCATATAAAATTAGTGTGCCAGATTCCCAGAATGCGGCTTTGAGTTTTTCATCAGTTGGTTATCGAAACACCGACAAAACCGTTGGAGCATTTTCAGAAATTAATTTAACGCTTTTTGAAAATGTTTCAGAATTAAGCCAAGTGGTGGTTACTGCCACAACGCAACCCGTTAGAAAGTTGGAAACTGTCACAGCTGTTGAAGTAATTGATGCTAAACAAATTGCCCGTGCCAGTTCCGTAAATATTGCCGATGCCATTAAATTTGTCCCTGGCGTGTTCGTTCATACAGGAGCTGGGCGTACTCGAAGTAATATTTGGATGCGTGGATTTCCTGATAATGGTTCTAATGGATTTGTTTACAGTTCTTTACTTTTTGATGGATTACGAACTTTTGCCAGTCCAGAGATGGTACCAGATGCGGCTTTTAGAATGGATATGAATGTTGAAAAAATTGAAGTTGTTCGGGGTGCTGCCGCAACACTTTATGGTCGAGGAGCCGCCGCAGGAGCAATAAATGTGATTTCAAAAACGGGAGGAACGGAACATGCTGGTGGTATCAGATTAACGGGTACCAATAATAATATGCGGCAATTGGATTTTAATGCGAACGGTCCGATGAATGAAGCCAAAACGTTTCGATATAATATTGGCGGAATGTATTTAACGGACAATGGTTACCGTGATAATCTGTACCCAGATGAAGGAGGACAGGTTCGAGCCAACTTTGATTATGTTGGAGAAAATGGAAATACTGTAAGATTATCAGGTGGATTCATTAATTTAAACGTGCAAAACCAGATTGATATTCCATACATTGCCAGTGATTTATCAAAGCCTTTTGGTTCGTTTACAACCAGAGATATTATGTTGCCAAAAACTAACACTTTGAATGGTAGAACATTTGTTGGAACCTATCCAGATGGCACCAAAGAAACACTCGATATCGATAAAGCGGCGAAGGAAGGTAATCTTTCTCGTGGTTTCAATGTTGGATTAAAATTTAATGTAAATCTTGGTGCTGGTTTTACAATAAATAATAATGGTCGTTTTCAAGATATGTTGGTTGCCACACAATTTGACTTCCCTTTAACGGCATTATACGGCTCAGGAGTTCAGAATAGAGCTTTTTTTGCAGGAGGAACACCCGACCAAGGCTCTCGTGCGTACGATTATATTAATGAAATCAGATTACAAAAAAGATTAGATATTGGAAATTCAGTTCATAATTTGACGGCAGGTTATTATTATAGTACCGTTAGAGTACGGGCAGTTTCGTGGGGTGTTTTATATAGTATTACAAAAAGTGACGACATAAATTTAAGAACAGTAGGTGGTTTTAGTGGCGGACCAGCATACATTCCATCATTATTCAGAAATGGAAACTATCTTGAATCTGTGAACTCATTTTTTGTTGGGGATGAAATGAAATTTAATGACCGCTTAACCCTAAATATTGGTCTAAGAAGCGATTTAATAGATTTGGATTTAACCGAAGACCGTTATGCTTATCAAAGAAATGCCAAACGACAAATCCAACATTCAGGAACCAGTTTTTCATTAGGTTTTAATTATTTGATTAATGATAATACTGCTCTTTATGGAAATTTTATTAGTGCATACAGAGCTCCCGATTACTCTGCTTACACTACCGTTCAATATGCTTATCGCAAATTAACCGATCCCTCAGACACTCGAACGTTATTAAATCCTACTGCGGCGGCGTTTCCAAAAGATGCCACTGGAAATCCTGATTTTACCCAAATCACCACCAAAGATGAGTTGGGCAGAACGTTGTATTTGAATCCCTACATTGATAAAAACGAACAAATAAATAGCATGGAAGTTGGCTACAGAACTTCTTGGGGCGACTTAAGTTTTGATGGAGGTGTTTTTATGAATAATTTATATAATCGCTTAGTTTCCACCTTCGTAGGTGCAACAGCCGTAAGTATTCCTGCGGGAGATAATCGAATTTATGGCGGAGAATTTAGTTTTACTTTTACACCTCAAGCGGTAAAAGGATTATTTTTAAGAACCAGTTTGACTCTTCAAAAAACGGAATATACTTCATTGAAACAAGGAGTTGCAGTTTCATTTGTGAATGGTGCACCAGTTCCATTAGACAGAAGAGTTGTTGATTTGGCGGGTAATCGTGTTGCAAGTGTTCCTTCAGCAATTTGGAACATGAGTTTAGGTTATGAAAATACTAATTTTGGATTAAATGTCAATAATAACTTCGTAGCAGGTCGCCCCGTTGATGCTTTTAACACATTGGATTATCCAACTACCAGCTTAATGGATGCAAATATTTATGTTAAGTTGTTAAAAAATACTTTGAAATTGAAAGCAAGTTCTTTTAATTTATTAAACGTAACATCGGCAAGTAGCGTTGTTTCTGCTCAGACTGATGACACTTTTTATCAAGCTAAACTAAACGGAAATACTGGCAATTTTTCTTATGTGCGTGGAGTCCCATTTTTACCACAACGTTTTATGTTTTCAGCTGAAATTTCCTTTTAGTTTTTTATTTATTTGAAGTAGAAAATGTCTTAAATTTAGTTTGATTCATACACTAAGTTTAAAACATTTTTATTAACTGATTTACCAACCAAAAACATGAAAAAAGTCCTTATTTTCTTATTTTTAAGCATTCCATTATTTGCTCAAAAGAATGTATTTCTTCCACGAAGTAATCCAGAAATGGAGGGAGTTTCTTCTGAAGGCATAAATAATTTTATTGATGCTGTGTCAATAAGCAAGCTTGAATTACATAGTTTTATGATTTTGAGGCATGGGAAAGTTATTTCAGAAGGTTGGTGGAATCCGTATCGAAATGATTTAAAACACACTTTATATTCTTGCAGTAAAAGTTTTACTGCAACTGCGATTGGCTTTGCAGTAAACGAAGGAAAATTGACGGTTAACGATAAAGTAATTTCATTTTTCCCAGAAGATGTACCTTCTCAAATCAGCCCCTATTTGGCTGAATTGAAGATAAAAGACCTTTTAAGTATGAGTGTCGGACATGAAAAAGAGCCTTCTACTATCATTGCAACCAGTGATAATTGGGTGAAAGAATTTCTAAATACACCCATAAAATATCAACCTGGAACTAAGTTTCTGTATAACTCCCCAGCAACTTATATGTTATCTGCTATCGTGCAGAAAGTTACGGGACAAAAGGTTATGGATTATTTAAAACCAAGATTATTTGATCCACTCGGCATTTCAGAAATTGATTGGGAAGTTGATCCGAAGGGGATTAATACTGGAGGTTGGGGATTGCGTCTGAAAACCGAAGATATGGCAAAATTTGGACAATTATTTCTTCAAAAAGGAATCTGGAATGGTAAACAAATTCTGCCCGTTTCTTGGATTGAAGAGGCTTCGACAATGAAAATAATGCAAGATCCAAATGCTTCACAATCCAGAAAAGATTCAAGCGATTGGTTGCAGGGGTATTGCTATCAAATGTGGCGTTGCAGAAATAATGGCTATCGTGCAGACGGTGCAAATGGACAGTTTATTATCGTTTTGCCAGAGAAAGATGTAGTTATTGCCATCACCGCCGAAGCACCCGATATGCAAGGAGAAATTAATTTAGTTTGGAAATATTTATTGCCTGCTTTTAAAGATAAAAAAATGTCTTCAATTCCTAAATTAACGGCAAATTTAAAAGAAAAAACCTTGTCATTAGCTTTACCAATTACTTCAAAAAATCCGCATTCTACTACGGAAACAGCAATTTCAGGAAAGAATTTTAGTATGATTACGGGTGAAAAAAGTTTGCAATCCGTAGGTGTTGAATTCAAAAATGAAATTTGTTATTTGTCATTAAAAACAGATTCAATAATTTATGCGAATTACGGGTTAAACTTTTATAAAAAAAAGACAGAGTGAGGTATAAAATTGTTTGAGAATTATGGAAAAATCACTCAAACTTATCAAATTATACACCCACATCTGTGAGTTGTATGAATCGGAACTCCAAT
>JANXML010000101.1 GCA_025354645.1 Arcicella sp.
GACTTGCTTAGATTTGACAAAAATAATAAAAATATTTTAACCTTTAAAGTTTGTTTTTAACACAGTACCTCGAAAGTAGAAGGAACTTTCGAGAAGTGCGAAACGCCTACTTCACTTCCCGAAAGTTATTTCTACTTTCGGGAAGTTCGCCGAAAACTTATTAAACAGTGTAATTAATTATAATTACTTTTCATGAAATTAGATATACTCGTTATGGCGGCACATCCAGATGATGCCGAATTAGGTTGTTCAGGAACGATTTGTTCTTCCATTGGACAAGGCAAAAAGGTCGGTATTGTGGATTTTACTCGTGGAGAATTAGGTACACGTGGCACACCTGAAATGCGTTTGGCAGAATCCATCGAAGCCACCAAAATATTGGGTCTTCACGCCCGTGAAAACTTGGGATTTAGAGACGGTTTTTTTGTGAATGATGAAGAGCATTTGATGAAATTAATTCGTGTAATTAGAAAATATCAACCTGAAATTGTGTTGGCAAATGCTTATGAAGACCGTCACCCAGATCACACAAAAGGTTGCGATTTAGCAATTGATGCTTGTTTTAAGGCAGGTTTACGAATGATTGAAACTTTTGATAATGATGGAAAACCACAAAAGGAATGGCGACCTAAAAATGTATATCATTACATTCAAGACCGTTATTTAAAACCAGATTTTATTGTTGATATTTCTGAATTTTGGGAGCAAAAAGAAGCTTCAATTCGTGCATTTAAAAGTCAATTTTATGACCCAAATTCATCCGAACCAGATTCATATTTATCATCTCCTGCATTCTTGAAATTCTTGGAAGCTCGTAATCGTGAAATGGGACACGCTATTGGCGTTGAATTTGGCGAAGGATTTACAAGTTATAAACGCCTGGGAGTGAAGGATTTAAGTGACCTTATTTAATGAAAATTACTTCAAATTATTCTAAGGCGAAAGCCTCTCAATCTTCCATTCAACATTTTCCATCAAAGTATATGCAATTCTATCATGCAGACGAGATGGACGACCTTGCCAAAATTCTATGTATTTCGGCACAAGTCTATAACCTCCCCAATGTGGTGGACGTGGAATAAAATTATCACCAAATTTTTCAATTAAATGCTTTTCTCTTTCCTCTAAAACTTCACGATTTGTAATTACCATGCTTTGGTTTGAAGTCCAAGCACCAATTTGACTGCCTTTTGGACGACTTTGAAAATAGGCATCAGATTCTTCGGAAGACACTTTTTCAATTTTTCCCTCAATTCTAACTTGACGTTCTAATTCAGCCCAAAAGAAAGTAATACAAGCATTCGGATTTTCAATTAATTCAGTACCTTTTCTACTTAAATAATTGGTATAAAATTTAAAACCATTATCCAATCCTTTCAACAAAACAATTCTCGCAGAAGGTTTTGCATCTGCTGAAACCGTGGAAAGCAAAAGGGCATTGGGTTCCAATAATTCACTCGAAACAGCTTCATCGAACCATTTTTGGAATTGCTCAATGGGTGAAAGGCTTACGTCAGAAACGTCTAAACTGCCTTTTGTATAATTCTCACGAAGAGCGGCTATATCTATCATTTTATTAATTTTTAGGTTTTAGAGTAATTAATAACTCTTAAAACCTATTGTTCTTTTAACATTTTTACAAAATCATCATCATATTTTTTCAAAGCTCTCAATAACTCTTGAAGCTCATCATATTCTTTTGTACCCTTCTTGGCATTAAAAATGGCATCGGCTCTGTCCGATGCTCTTTCGTATTCTGATTCGTTTTTGATTTCCATGTTATTTTTCTTTTATAACCAAAGTAGAAACTTCGGGTTACAATTTTACCGCCGCCCTTTTCAAACGGTCGTTGATGGCTCTTCCTAAATCTTTTTCGGGTAATAATTCTACGTATATTTTGTCAATATCCATGTTATCTAACTGCCTCATATACGCAAATAAATTTTTGGCTGCCTCTTTGTAATCACCTGATTCAGAGAGGATTAATTGATTTTCTTTTGTTATTTCAGAATGGTGTTTTTGAAAAGCTAAGTAACCAATTTTATCAGTATTATTTCCAAATTTTTCACCTTTAAAAATTAACAAATCTTTCTTCGGAGAATAATGACTTTTCAACATTCCTGGGGCTTTTGGATTGGAAGAAGAATGTTCATTTACTTGTACTTTCCCCACGATTTTCTCAATTTCTTCAATCGCCAAACCACCTTTCCTGTAAACAATAACTTCATCGTTTTCAAAACCCACAATCGTAGATTCCAGCCCGATTTGGCATTCACCACCATCTAAGATATAAGGGATTTTTTCACCTAATTGTTTTGCCACGTGTTGGGTGGATGTGGGCGAAATATACCCAAACGGATTGGCACTTGGTGCTGCCAAAGGGAAATCTAAAATCGCCAATAATTCAAGTGTAAGCGGATGATTTGGAATTCTGACGGCAACGGTATCAAGCCCAGAAGTTACTAAATCGGGAATGGATGGATGCTTGGGCAAAAGCATCGTCAGCGGACCAGGCATGAATTTTTGAGCCAATAACAAAGCCTTTTCTGGCATAAATTGCACAAATTCAGCGAGTCTTTCGATACTATTGGTATGCACAATCAACGGGTCAAAAGTAGGGCGATTTTTTACTTCAAATATTTTGGTAACTGCTTCAATATCAAGAGCATTGCCCGCCAAACCATAAACGGTCTCGGTCGGAATACCTACTACGTTTCCTTGTTCTAAAAATGCCTTTGCTTGTTGTATGTCCGTGCCAATAATTACCTTCATGGTGCAAAAATACAAAAGCCCACGGATTAATGCGGGCTTTTTGTGGAAATGAGTTTTATGATAATCAGTTGGAGACTGAATTTATTTTTTGGATAATTTCCTCTACTTTTCTGACTGATAATCCAAAAGATTTTGCGATAAATTCTACTGTTGCACCATTTTCGATTAGACCTTTCACATAATTCAAGGTTACATTTTCGGTTATTTCTTCTAAGGGTGTCATGGCGAAATTAATTAGTAGAGCTTTTTAATCTAATAATTATCTCTTCAACTTTCTTCATTGGAAGTTTAAAAGCATCAGCAATGAAACTGGCATCTAACCCTTTTTCCCATAAACCCCTTATGTGATTAAGGGTAATATTCTCTCTTTCTTTTAATTGTATTTCTTCTGCGGCTGTCATGGCAATATTGTTTACAGTTGTTGAAACTTTGGTAAAGATAATAATTAACTCGTTGCTTGTCAAGTCGGTGGTTGTGTTTAAATAATAGACAATGGTTGTGATAAATTCGTTCTCGTGTGCGAGGTCTAATGCTTTGAGTTTTCTATCAAAAAGGATTCTAAACGTAAAAAATCTTCTTTTCTATCACGGCTGTGTTTCAACAACATGGCTGCCGTACTGAGAAAAGTATTTTTGAAATTAGCAATTTGGTAATCTTCAAAATCATTGAGAGAAAACAGCAAATAATCAAATTCAGGTAAGAATCTGAGTAAATCTGCGGAGGGATTTCCAAAATAATTTTTCATCGAAACCTTTTTCCAAGCCGTCTTTCCGTGATGAATTATGATAGGAATAACGATTTTGGATTTCTTCTTTTGCTTCTGTTCCTCCTTCCAAATATTTGTCATGTAACGGAGTAATTGCCATTCTGGAAAATCCTCTTGATATGATTTATGCTCAAACAAAAGCGTGATGGTAGCCTGTTCCCCTGCATATTCTACGTCATAAACCAAGTCTGCCAAATGTTCCGACAAATCTGTATCTATAAACGAACCATTCGTCAATTTCAACGAATTGATATTAATTTTGTCACGAATATCCGAAGGAAAAACTTCCTCAATAAAACTCTGCACAACATCCACTCGTGAGAAGGTTTGTTTGAAAAATTTATCGTGTGGGTTAGTTATTTGGGGCATTTGGTTTGTTTATTGAAAGCCTAATTTTACGAGCCAATAGTCTGTTCCTCCTCTTGATTTTTCTGATTTATCTCCTGAGATGTCTGAGCTTGATGTTCCCAAAATGATACATCCATCATCGGTTGCTATAATGGACTGAGCATCTTCATTTTGTTTTCCTCCAACTGATTTGTCCCAAATTTTATTGCCTTTATTATCTGTTTTCAAAAGCCAATAATCGTATCCTCCTTTATTGTCATCGGTCTTATCACCACTTTTTTCAGAGTTTGAACTGCCTACTATTAGAAATCCACCATTCTTTGCCTTAACTATTGATTTAATTCTATCCTCATCATTTCCAGAATACTTTTTTTTCCAAAGTTGATTTCCAGAATTATCAATTTCTGAAATCCAGTAACCGTATTTTGAAAAGTTTTGTGAGGATTCTTTATTAAAATCGCTTCCTATCACAAAATTTCCATTTTGTGTAGCTACCAATGATACATTTATTGACAATCCTTCGCAGGGTACGAGATTTTCCCATTGTAATTCCCCCATCGTGTTTACTTTCAAGATTCGATGAGTTAAATTAGTTGTAAAATCAATTGTTTGGACAGGAAAAGAATTACTACAAATCACTATACTTCCATCAGAAGTAATAATTGCTGATTTTACCCCAACTCTATACTTACCAGGCAAAACTTTTTCCCATATTTTTTTCCCATTGTTATCAATCTTTACCATGTAACAATCTCCATAGTAATCACCTGCGTCAGTAAGATTGGGTACATTTAGTAAAGGTTTGGGCGTATAAGATGTTCCAATGGCAATAAAACCACCATCGGACGTAGCTATAATGGTTTCAAGTTCTTCTTTATTTACGCTACCGAATGTTTTATCCCAAACTTTCTGACCAGAGCTATTAATCTTTACGAGCCAATAATCAAGAGGTAAATTAAACCCTTTTTCTACGATATATGCTTCTGTTTTATCCCCTGAAATACCAGAAGCCGAGTTCCCAGCTATTATAAAACCGCCATCAGGCGTAGCAACGATTGATTTAGGAACATCTCTATCAGAACCTCCAATTGTTTTGTCCCATATTTTTTGTCCAGAACTATTGATTTTTACAATCCAATAATCATGTGAATTACTATTTTCTGATTTATCATTTGATTTAGATGAGAAAGAGCTTCCAATAGCAATAAAACCGCCATCGGGAGTAGCAATAATAGAAGAGGCAGATTCGTCCAAATCTCCACCGAATGTTTTATCCCAAATTTTTGGAGGAAAAGGATTTGATTGAGGTTCAATATCAGTAGTCTTAGGTGAACAAGTAGTAAAACCAACCACCCCAATAAAAAGCATAATATAATTAATCGTCTTCATTTCCCAAATGTTAAAAGTGTAAATAATCGTTAAAATAGAAAAGGCTTCGCATAAATACGAAGCCTTTTCTAAAAATATACTAAAATTCTACAACAATTCAAAAACCCGCTCCATACTCACGGCAAAGCCAATTTTATCACGTAATTCTGAAATATGTACCCGCTCTTGCTCCATCGAATCACGGTGGCGAATGGTTACAGTTTCGTCTTCCATCGTTTGATAATCTACCGCAATACAATAAGGCGTTCCAATCAAATCTTGGCGAGTATATCGCTTCCCGATTGCTCCACCATCATCATACGTTACGTTGAATGAACGCTTCAAAGCATGATAAATATCTTGTGCTTTTTCTGCCAGACCATCTTTTTTCACCAAAGGCAAAACCGCCGCCTTGATTGGAGCAACTGTTGGATGGAATTTCAAGTAAGTTCT
>JANXML010000107.1 GCA_025354645.1 Arcicella sp.
CTACTGATGATATTTTTCATTAAAGGCTGTTTTTGTTGCTTGAGAACTACAAATTTCAGCCTTTTTTTATTAATTCTAATTTTTCATCGGGTAGAGTAGTTCAAGAGCTAAATATCTATCTAAATTCATACTGATTTTCAACAGAAAGTCCATTTTCTTTTTTCGTAGAAATTAATTCTTCGACCCTCGATTGTACGGTTTTTGAAGGCTTTAATTCCAAAAGTTTTTTTGGGTCAAGAGCTGCAATGAAATCTGCCACTTCTTCGTACCCTAATAAGTTTGCTGTCATTGTTTTGTTTTTTCTATAAATTTACGAAAATTTCAAATCATTCATACACTTAAAATGCCCTAATGGACACTTTTCATACCCAATCTTTGAGCAAGGGCGACAATGCAAATCATTATTCTCAATCAACTCAAAATCAGTCTGATACGGATACATTCCAAATGCTGGAACGGTATTTCCCCAAATAGAAACTACCTTTTTCTTCAACGCCGCCGCCACGTGCATCATACCTGTATCGTGCGTGTAAACAATCTTTGCATTTTGAATAACTGATGCCGATTGATTCAAATTGCATTTTCCACAAGTATCAAAAATTGGCGTATTTTTACTGATAACTGATAACTGTTTACTGATAACTGCATCCTCCTTCCCCCCTATCAACACCAAAGGCAATTGAATCGTTTTACAAAGTTCAAGCATTTTATGGAGAGGTAACTTCTTCGTTTCGTGTTGCCCACCGATGGCATAAACGGCATAACCATTTCTAAATTCTTCGGGTAGCCAATCGGCAGGAATTTCATCACGTTCTGGAATGAAATAATCAAGTCCTTTATTGTCATTTTTTACACCCAAAGATTCCACAGTTTTCATGTATCTGTCCACAATATGAACATTTGGCATGAGGTTTTTTTTGAATTTCACCAAAATCCATTTCTGAAAATTAAATTTATCAAAAGAAAAAGTCTGTAAAGAATTCCCCCATCTGGGGGTTAGGGGGCTTTTTAATCTCAACTTCAAAATCGTAGTCCGCAAATTATTATGCAGGTCAATTACATAATCATAACGTTCTGATTTTAATTGTTTTACTAAATTATTTAGGCTTTTTTCTAAGGTAAAAACTTTATCAATGTATGGATTATTTTCAAGTAAAGATTGATAAGATTTCTTCGTAGCATAATGCACTTCCGCATCGGGATATTGTTGTTTCAAACAACGAATAACGGGCGTTGTTAAAACAATATCACCAATGGACGAAAAACGGAGGATTAGGAATTTGGTCATTGTTTCGATGTTCGGAAAACGACGGCAGCCGTTGCTGTGTTCGATGTTCGGAATTTGAATAATTATGGAGTGATTTTTAAGGCAGAGTTTTGAGCAATTAAATCAAAATCTGAATCGTTATGACAGATTTCTACGTTGAAATTTAGAGCGTAACTTGCGATTAGACAGTCATTGGGCTTGCGGATGGTTACACCATTTTTTCTTAATGAACGATATAAGTTTGCAGCATCAAGAGCAGCTTCCACAGAATTTCGTGTCAATAGTTGTTGTGCTAATAACAATCTTGACGTTGCATCAAATCGTTTTTGGTCGGATATTCCTTGCAAAACTTCTTGGATAATTGTTGGAGTTATAAAAACCCTTGCTCGCATAGCAAAAAAGTTTGTTAAAATTTCAACCTTTGAAGTTGGTTTTTTATTAAGATAATCAATCCAAACAGAAGTATCGAATAAAATCATATTTCTGTTATGTGTTGGGTTCTCATGGTTTCTAAATCACCTTTCCATGTATTTGGTCCTCTCAACGATTCCATTTCTTGAATTAAAAAGTAGTAATACACATCATTAAGTGCTTTTTCGATGACAGCTTTTTTAGTTTTCAAGCCTGTGGCAAGCATTGCTTTTGCCATCAAATCATCATTTATTTCAATATTAGTTCTCATGATTTCTATAAGTTATTTTTAAGTTCTCCATTGTTTTAAATCTCCTTCCCATTCAATGCCATTATCAATGAGGTTGAGTAATTCTGTTCTTTTAATGTGCATCAAATACTCTTGCAGGGCATTATTCACAATTTCCTTTTTAGATACCGAAGGCTTAAAGCTGGTAATTTCGTTTAAAACTGTATCATTTATGTCAATATTTGTTCTCATAATTTTGGAATTTATACACAAAAATAATGAATTTCATACACACTCTTTGCAAACTATCAATAAATTAAAGTATTTACCAATTTTTTATTTAAACGGAAAATATGGTTATTTGTGGAAATTATTTTTCCACTTTTAAAAATTCTATCACAAATGAACAAAAAACTATTAACCGCTTTCCTTTTATCTGCCACTTCATTCTGTATTTCTGCACAAGATGATAAAGATGAAAAACCAGACGCTTCAACCTTCCAATTTCTTCCTGTTTATGACAGTTATGCTTCCAAAGAATGTAAAGTAAAACTGAAAGACGGCACTGTTGTAACGGGTATCAAGGATGATTTAGACCGTAAAAAAGGTCAGATTTATTCTATTGAAATAAAAGATGCTTCTGGGAAAAAGAAAGAATACGAAGCAGACCAAATTGATGAAATGTATTTGATTCCTTCTGGTTTAAACAAATTAATGGCAAAGAGTGCTGCAATTTCTGACTTAAAATCGTACACCAACAAAAATTTGGACAAGATTTTAGACCAAGGATACGTATTTTTTAAGAATCAGTCGGTTTCTTTAAAAAACAAAAAGAAAGAAAAAGAATATTTGATGCAATTAGTAAATCCTGATTTTTGTAGCATTATCCAAGTTTTCGGGGATAATATGGCAAAAGAAAGTGCATCCATTGGTTTCGGTCCTTTGAAAATGGCAGGCGGTATCGATAAGTCGTTTTACGTAAAAAAAGGAGATGAAATATTTTGGTTAAAGAAATCAGATTTTGACGAAGGTTATGATAAATTGTTTGCCGATAGTCCAGAATTTGTGGCAAAATATCCTAAGAAAGATGTAGTTTGGAGAAAACTCAATCTTTACGTTTATGAATACACAAAATTCATGAGTAAAGAATAATTGTGAACGTAAATTCCACAAAAAGAAAGCCGAATCGAAAGTTTCGGCTTTCTTTTTGTATTGTAGGTAGCCAAAGTTTAACTTTGTAATAAATAGCCCCTAACCCCCAGAGGGTAAATTTTAATTCGACGAAAACTCCCCCTCTGGGGGTCGGGGGGCTTCTGATATGACAAAAGATACCGCATCCACATTAAAAGACATCATCTCGCACGCCAAAGAATATGGCTTTGTGTTTCCATCCTCTGAAATCTATGACGGACTTCAAGCCGTTTATGATTACGGTCAGAATGGCGTGGAATTGAAAAATAACCTCAAAACGCTCTGGTGGAAAGCCATGACGATGCTCAACGACAATGTGGTGGGCATTGATGCGTCCATTTTCATGCACCCGCTCACGTGGAAGGCTTCTGGACACGTGGATTCGTTCAACGACCCAATGATTGATAATAAGGATTCTAAAAAACGCTACCGTGCCGACCAATTATTGGAAGCAAAAGCCGAACAATACGAAGCCGAAGGAACACCCGAAAAAGGCAAAGCATTATTGGAGGCTATGGCTGCGGCAATGACGGCGGAAGATATGACTGGTTTACGACAAATAATTTTGGATGAAGGCATCAAATGTCCAGTTTCAAATACGGCAAACTGGACGGAAGTTCGTCAATTTAACTTGATGTTTTCTACGCAAGTTGGAGCGGTTTCGGAAGATGCTTCGTTGATTTATCTGCGTCCAGAGACAGCACAGGGTATTTTTGTAAATTTTTTGAACGTTCAAAAATCTGGACGTATGAAAGTTCCTTTCGGAATTGCTCAGATTGGAAAGGCATTCCGTAACGAAATTGTGGCTCGTAATTTCATTTTCCGTATGCGTGAATTTGAGCAAATGGAGATGCAATTTTTTGTTCGCCCTGGCACAGAAATGGAATGGTATAATAAATGGAAAGAAACTCGTTTGAAATTCCACCAAGCGATTGGTTTACCCGCTGAAAATTTAAAATTTCACGACCACGAAAAATTGGCTCACTACGCCAACGCTGCCGTGGATATTGAATATAAATTTCCTTTCGGTTTCAAAGAAATGGAAGGAATTCACTCTCGTACAGCCTTCGATTTGACGGCTCACCAAGAGCTTTCACGCAAAAAACAACAGTATTTTGATGCTGAGTTGGATGAAAATGGCAAACCTTACGGAAATTATATTCCTTACGTAGTAGAAACTTCCGTAGGTGCTGACCGTCTTTTCTTAGCGATTTTATGCAATGCTTATACCGAAGAAACCACAGGCGAGGGCGAAACTTTGAAACAGAGAACTTACTTGAAATTCCATCCAACAGTTGCTCCAATCAAGGCGGCGGTTTTGCCTTTGGTGAAAAAAGATGGTCTGGCAGAAAAAGCACAAGATATTTATCATGCTTTGAAGCGTTCATTCAACGTAACGTATGATGAT
>JANXML010000108.1 GCA_025354645.1 Arcicella sp.
TATCGTCAGTTTGCTGTCAAAAGATTTTGTAAAACTGATTTTAATTTCTTTTGTAATCGCCTTTCCAATTGCGTGGTGGGCTATGAACAAGTGGCTACAAGCCTTTGCTTATCGAATTGATATTGAATGGAATATATTTGCTATAGCGGGTATATTTACTTTATTAATCGCCCTACTAACAGTAAGTTACCAAGCAATTAAGGCTGCTATTGCTAATCCTGTGAAGAGTTTACGGACGGAGTAAGAGGATTAACTAAATACATCAGTCAAAGGTAATTCAATACCCGTAGCGGGGTCAATTAGAGTCATTTCAGAAGTAAAAAACTCATATTTATCAATCGAAGAATACACAGAAATAGTTTTAAATTTTGGTAATACAATCCAGCAAGATTTTATTCCTGCGGTAAAATATCTTTTTGAATTTTGTCTTAAATGTTCTTCTGATTGTGGCGGTGATATGATTTCAATAGTCGTAAAAGGCATCTCAATCATTGATTCAATATCGTTAGAAAAATCAATTTTCATTTTAGAATAAATACAAATATCAGGCACTGCATCTCGTCCAGTAGGCATCGTAAGATTCAACTCTGGTAAGATTGTAAAGCTATTATTGTAAAGGTCTGTTAACTTAAAAAGTAGATTGGTTTGAACTATTGAATGTCTAAAATCTGGAAGAGGTTTATTTCTTTCAATTTCATAATCAGACAATTTTCTGTCCGAAGTATTACTATCAAATAATTCCATAATCTTAATATTTATTTTTTCTTAAATATAACAAAAAATGCTACAACTCAAAAACATTTTCCGCTGGTATAATTCGGGTGCAAACCGTGCTTTTGTACTGCGTGATGTAAGTCTCGATATTCAAAAAGGGGAGTTCGTTTCCATCATGGGACCGTCGGGTTCGGGTAAGTCCACGCTCCTACACGTAATGGGCATGATGGACGAACCCAACGAAGGGCAATACCTATTTATGGACAGTAACGTCCTGAATATCAAGGAGAAACAGCGTGCAGAACTCTATAAAAAACACATCGGTTTCGTCTTTCAAGCCTATCATCTGATTGACGAATTGACGGTTTATGAAAACATCGAAACGCCTTTGCTGTATCACGGCATCAGTTCGTCTGAACGCAAAGCAATGGTGGCGGATGTGTTGGACAGATTCAATATTGTAGGCAAAAAAGACCTTTTCCCCAATCAATTATCGGGCGGACAACAACAATTAGTAGGCATCGCCCGAGCCGTAATCACGAAGCCCGATTTGATTTTGGCAGACGAACCCACGGGCAATTTGAATTCCAAACAAGGCGAAGAAATTATGGATTTATTCAAGACGTTAAACCAAGACGGTGTAACGATTGTGCAGGTAACTCACTCCGAAAAAAACGCCGCCGTTGGGAGTAGAATCGTGAATTTATTGGATGGTAGAGTAGTTTAATTTTTCATCGTGCAACTTATTTAATGCCAATCGCATCTTATCAATAATACAAACAAAAACCTTAAAAAATGAAAAATCTCCTCTCAATTCTCGCAATTTTATTTGCCACTTTTACAGGCTTTTCACAAAGTGATACCGACAAACCTTACATGGTAAAAACCTTTTCGGCAAAAGATATTACCAACCTTAAAATGAACACTTCTGGTGGCGGTTTAACGGTGATTGGAACGAAAGATGCCGAAGCCAAAATCGAAGTTTACATTCGTTCCAATAATTGGAATGGAAGCGATAATATTTCCAAAGAAGAATTGGAGGAGCGTCTTAAAAATTATGAACTAAGTGTTACCCAAGAGGGAAATACGCTTGTGGCTTTCTCAAAAAACAAAACTGATAATTGGGGTAAAAAATCACTCAGTATTGGGTTTAAAGCCTTTATTCCTGAAAAAAGCTCGGTCAATTTAGCAACAAGCGGTGGCAGTATCAACGTAAAAGGCATTACCGAAAACATAAATGGTAAAACTTCTGGGGGTAGCATAACCGTCAGAAATTGTAAGAATAATATCAATCTTAGAACGTCAGGTGGTAGCATTTCAGCGGAAAATTCTTCTGGAAATATTGACTTATCAACCTCGGGCGGCAGTATTTCAGCTAATGATTTAGATGGTAAAATTGACCTTAAAACCTCTGGCGGAAGCATTACGTTAGACGCCTTGAAAGGGACAATCAGTGCCATCACTTCGGGCGGAAGCATTAAGGCTACTGAATTGAGGGACGAATCAATTGTGAAAACTTCGGGCGGTTCAATCGTTTTACGTGAAATCTACGGAACATTGACCGCCGCAACCAGTGCAGGAAGTTTGGATGCAGAGATTTTAGAATTAGGTAAGTCACTGAATCTCAGTGTTTCATCGGGCAGTATGACCGTGAAAATGCCGATGAACAAAGGCGTAGATTTGGATTGCACCGCTCAAAAAATCAATATGACTACATTCAATAATTTTAACGGAAGTACTGAAAAAACATCTATCAAAGGCACATTAAACGGTGGCGGTATTCCCGTAACGATGCGGGTAAATCCTGGAACGCTTACGATAAAGTAAAAATTTAACGTCGTGGAGGTTCAAAACCTCCACGACGTTAGTTCCTACATGAGAAACATAAAATATTAATTTAGTTTTGGTTAAGTTTAGTCGCTCAATGATTTTCACTGAGCGACTTTTTTTGTTTTTTCTTAGAAACCGTTTTAAAATATCTTTGAGGAAATGAGGTTACACAGAGAACCGCAGAGAAAAAAATTGAGAACCACAGAGAAAGCTCTCCCTTAGCTCTCTGTGGCTCTCTTTTTTCAACTCTGTGGTTCTCTGTGTAACCTCATCGACAAATAAATCTTTTGTTCTGAATCTATTTTAAAACAACTTCTTACAAAAACTCCGTACTTTTGTAGCTCAAATCTTGATAACCAAAATTGACGGCTTTCGTCCAAAATCCACAATAAAATCATGTCATACGGTCTTTTAAAAGGAAAAAGAGGAATCATTTCAGGGGCATTAGACTCCAATTCAATTGCTTGGAAAGTGGCTCAACGTGCCAGACAAGAAGGTGCAATCATCACGCTTACCAACGCCCCAATTGCCATGCGAATGGGCGAAATTAATAAATTAGCCGAGGAGTGTGAAGCCAAAATTATTCCCGCTGATGCAACCTCAGTTGAAGATTTAGAGAAACTTTATACGGGTTCGATGGAGGCATTGGGAGGAAAAATTGACTTCGTGCTGCATTCAATCGGGATGAGTGCTAATATTCGCAAAAACCGCCCATACAACGATTTGAACTACGATTGGTACATGAAATCGTTGGATGTTTCGGCACTTTCTTTTCATAAAATGTTGCAATGTGCCGATAAATTAGACGCTCTGAATCCTAATAGTTCGGTGGTTGCTTTGTCGTATATTGCGGCTCAACGTTCGTTTCCAGATTATACGGATATGGCACAAGCGAAAGCCATGTTAGAATCCATCGCACGTTCGTATGGCTACGTTTACGGAAAGAAAAACGGAACTCGAGTAAACACCGTTTCGCAATCGCCCACAAAGACTTCGGCGGGAACGGGAATTTCTGGTTTCAATGCTTTTTATGAGTATGCCAATCAAATGTCTCCTTTGGGAAATGCCACTGCTGACGAATGTGCGGATTATGTGATAACGTTGTTTTCGGATTTAACGAAGAAAGTAACCATGCAAAATCTTTTCCACGATGGTGGTTTCAGTGCAGTAGGTATTTCAGAAGAAATCGTTGCTCGGATGGAAGCGTAGTTATTGGAACGCCGATGACGCAGATGGCTTCGCCAACGCAGATTTTCCGCAGATTTTTTTAACTTTTTTAACTTCAATAAAATGGTTTTGTAAAGAATATAAATCTTTACAAAACCATTTTATTTATCTGCGAAAATCTGCGTTGCGAAGCATCTGCGTCATCTGCGTGCCAACGTCTGCGTTCCAACATATATTCCATCAAACCAAGTCACCATACAAATCAAACTCTTCGGCACGATTGATTTTTACGTTGGCGAAATGCCCGAATCTTACTAACTGCGATGCTGGGATAAGCACCTCATTATCAACCTCTGGCGAATCAAATTGCGTTCTTCCCACAAAATGTCCATTTTCTTTTCGGTCAAATAAAACTTTGTAAGTATTCCCAATTTTAGCTTGGTTTAACTCCATTGAAATATCTTGTTGCAACGCCATAATCTCATCGGCACGTTCCTGTTTCACTTCCTGCGGCACATCGTCCTCGAATGAATGCGAATGCGTTTGGTCTTCGTGTGAATACGTGAAAACACCCAAACGGTCGAAACGCATTTTTTCCACAAAACGATACGTTTCTTCATAATCTGCCTCAGTTTCTCCTGGGTGACCCGCAATTAAAGTTGTTCTTAAAGCAATCTCAGGCACTTTATCACGAATTCGGTTAATCAAATCCTCGGTTTTTTCACGAGTAATTCCACGACGCATTCTTTTCAAAACCTCCGTTGAACCACTTTGTAAAGGCATATCTAAATATTTACAAATGTTTGATTTGGCATTCATTACGTCCAAAACTTCCATCGGAAAACCCGCTGGGTAGGCGTACTGCAAGCGAATCCAATCTAAACCTTCAATGTCAGAAAAATGCTCTAATAATTCCGAAAGATTACGCTTTTTGTAA
>JANXML010000142.1 GCA_025354645.1 Arcicella sp.
GGTGGAAAAGGAATGTACGGACATTTTGTGCATGAAGCCGTTGTGGAAAATAAAGAGATAGAATCTGGTATTACCATTCATTTTGTGAATGAACGTTATGATGAGGGAGGCGTAATTTTTCAGGCTTCATTTCCTGTATTACCGACCGATTCGCCCGAAGATGTGGCTCGCAAAGGGCAGGTTTTTGAACATAAATATTTTCCAGAGGTGATTGAGCGGGTTATCCTTGCAACCACATAGATGGGATAGGTTATATAGAAAAAAAGAATGCAACCACATTGATAAAATAGGTTATATAGAAAAAGAATGCAGCCACATAGATAAAATAGGTTACATAGAAAAAAGAATTGCCAAATCTGAAAGATTTGGCAATTCTAATACATCTACTTCTTATCCGAATCCACCACCAAACGCTTTTCTCTATTAGCGATTTCCCAAGTCAAATTAAAAACTAATCTTGCTCGTTTTTCCATTTTATCAAACTCAATTTTTTCCACATCGTCCGTTGGTTGGTGATAATCGTCATGAACACCATTGAAGAAAAATGCCACGGGAATTTTGTTTTTGGCAAAATTATAATGGTCTGAACGATAGTAAAAACGGTTGGGGTCGTTGGGGTCATTAAATCTAAAATCTAAATCAATCGGTGATTTTTTATTTTGCTCTAATAATGCTGAATGTAATTCCGAGGAAAGTTTGTCCGAACCAATCACGTAGATATAATCGCCTTTTCCTTCGTGGTCCTTGTCTGTGCGTCCAACCATGTCGATATTGATATCACATACTGTATTTGCCAAAGGAAAAACAGGATGTTTTACGTAATATTCAGAACCCAAAAGCCCCTTTTCTTCACCCGTTACGGTCATGAATAAAACGCTTCTCCGTGGTTTATTGCCACTTTTTGCGGCATCGCCAAAGGCTTGTGCAACTTCTAAAACCGAAACCGTTCCCGAACCATCATCATCAGCTCCGTTATAGATTTTTCCGTCTTGCACACCCACGTGGTCGTAGTGAGATGTAACAATAACTAATTCATCTTTTTTGTCCGTTCCTTCCAAATACCCCAAAACATTATAGGTATCAATGCCATCAACGGTACGCTCAATTTTCAAACTTATTGGTTGATTTTTAAATAAATTATCCACCGATTTTTTTGCTGAAACAATCTTTTCTTTGGCAACGTCAAATTCTGTTATATTCACTTTCAACATCTCAGCCGCCATGTTTTGTCCGATGGTTAAAACCGCAAAATCAGAACCCTGAGGATCAGAGGTTTCACGGAATCCTAAACGAGCATTTCCAAAACGTTTCATCATGGTTTGACGTTGTTTTACCGTCTTTTCAAAGTCTTCAACCGATTGTTTTGAAATCAATAAAAGTCCTTTCGCCCCTTTACTTTTGGCAAGATTCATTTTTTCTTTCCAAGCATCACCTTTACTCCATTTTGACATTTCGGTTGTGTTTGTAATTAAAAAATTACCATCACTTGACTTAGGCTCGCCTTCAAAAGCAATAACGATTTTATCTTTTACATTTACATAATCCGTAAAGTCCTTGTCTTCAATGCCATAACCCACAAAAACTGTTTCTAATGATTCTTCTTTGGGCATTGGAGCAATGGAATTTGAGATAAAATCTGTTAGATATTGATACTTTTTATTGTTAGCTTTTAAATAAAAATCTCCCCAACCACGTTTCACTAAATCAACTAATTGCAAGTGAGATTTGTCATCACCAACAACGCCTTTTAGTCCATAACTTTCAAATTTATCCGCTATATATTTTGCCGCTAAACGTTGTTCAGGAGATCCCGTATCACGTCCACGCATACTGTCGGAAGCAATGTAAGTAAGGTGCGTTCTGAGGTCTTGAGCAGTGATGGTTTTGGCTAAATCATCAGGCGTTAATTGTGCAACTGTTCGGCATGAAACCAGCGGTAGAACACAAATGAGTGGTAGGAGAATGTTTTTTGTTATTTTTTTCATTAGTTTTTTTTGCAACCCCATAGAAATCAATAGGAGATATAGGAAAGAAAAATTCTTAGTGATTTTTTATTGTTGCGTTGATGGATGATATTACGAAATTAAGAAAAAAACATGAAACTTTACGTAATTACCTCAATCCCTAATTTTTGATAATTAAACTCTGGCATAGTTCTTGAAAATAGAGTAAATACGGATACGTAATCCGCCTAATTTTCATAAAAACTGCTTAAAATTAAAAACGTAAAATTCTGATTAACAGAACTTTACGTTTTTACTGTACCTCTAAGCAACTGATGTTCGATACCACTTCGAGCTACGGTATTTCAAAAATTTACTTCCTGCCGAACTCGTTGTCTTCGAGGTTCTCCACCACTTACTTTTGACATCCACACAGGACCTTCTTTAATGACTCTAATAGCTTCTTCATCGCATCCATATCCCAAAGATTTAATGATTTTAAAGTCTGATAATTTACCTTCTTTATTAACTTTAAATTCAACCGTTACATTGCCAACTATTTGATTATCAATGGCTTGTTTTGATTTTTTAAGATTTTTTTGTAGATATTTTAAATAATCATCAGGACTAACAGTCGGCTGTGCAGAATGTTCAGAAAGGTTATATTTCCATGTTTTGTTACGTTTCAAGTCAATAAAAATCAACTCCCCTTTTGGGCGAATTAATAATGGTTCTTCGGAGTTTCTATTAATCCTAATTTCAGTATCTTCAAAGTTTGGAGCTACTAAATTTATCTTGTTTCCCAACAAAGAATTTTCCAATTTGAACTGTCCTTTTTCATCCGTTTTTCCAATGCTTTTTTCATTAGAAAATATCGAAACATTCGGAACGGGTTCTTTGCTGTCTTCATCTAAAATAATCCTGCTAATAATTTCCGTATTTGCTTGATTATCAACGGATTTCCTTCTGGAATATACTCGGTCTTCACTCTTCATAACAGCTCCTGGTATGGATGCACTTGGGGCAGATTTGGGTGTTTGCTGAACGGGAGCAGGGGCAGATTCATACGCAACGGTCGGCTCAGGTTTTGTAACTACTTCTGGTTCAATTTCTTTATCTTTTTTGCTCTCAATTGCCACTACCTCAGCAGGATAAATAACGGAATCTAAGACTACTTTTGACTTAGAATTTTGCAAAACAATCCCTCTTTTTTCAGTCTTAATTCTATCCATTTCAACCGTGCCATTATCTTTCGTCGCAACTGGATTTTCAATGGGAGAATTTGGCTTGGCTTCAACAAATTTTTCTTCCTTTGAGGCAGGCATTGAAGCTAATTTTTCAGCAGATTTGTCTTCATTTTTATTGAGTAATAAATAACTCCCAACCCCTAAAAATAATAAGACAGAAGCCGCTCGAATGTACAGAGGAATACGCATCCATAATGGATAAATTTCACTTTCTTTTTTTATTATTCTTTTTTGTAAACTATCTGATAATGAGTGGCTTATGTTAATTAAATCAACCTTTTTTGCTTTCGCTAATTCATATCCCTCCACTGTATCAAACAGCACAGCATCATCCAACATCGCCTTCTCAAACTCATGCGTTTGGGCGTGAGAAAGCGTGCCAGCGAGATAGGCTTTTATGGTTTCTGAGGATATGTTTTTATTGGTTTTCAAATGTTTTATTTGGTAGTATTTTACCGATAGTAAGCAATGTCGCAAAGAAAAAACGTAGTAACATTGCTTCCTATCGGTAAAACATCATTTCTCCATACAACTCTTCAAATTTCGCTTGCCATTTTGCAAATAGCTTTTCACTTTATTAACCTCAAAACCAGTCAATTGTGCAACCTCTTGATAGGTTTTTTCTTGCATGAAAAACAATTCTACTGATTGCTTTTGTTCCAAATTTAGGGTTTTTAAACAATCTTCTAACTTTATCAGATTTTGTTCTACATCTAAACCATTTGTATGATGTTCAGAAGTGGAAATTTCCATAAAATTGTTGGAGTTATTTTCATCTTCTTCGTCATTAATTACTTCATAATCTGAAACTTCAACCATTTTTTTGCGTAATTCCATTAAACAATAATTACGTGTCACCATGCCCAACCAAGCCTTAAAATTCTCAACTTCGTGTTGGCGTAATTTCGGAATTAATGCCTCAAAAATCTCCATAACGGTATCTTTTGCCTCTTCTTGATCCTTAAAATACTTCATAGAAATCGCAAAAACCATTTCCATTTGCGGCTCATACAACTTCCCCAAAACAGCCAAATCCCCCGTCTGACGATACTCAATAAGGAGGTCAGATTTAGATTCGGGTTTATGTTTTTTTTTGAAAAAGAGCATTATGCTGATTTTGGATGGCACACAGATAACACAGATGCTACGCAACGCAGATAAACACAGATTTTTAAAATTATTCAAAAGAAATTTCTTTTAAATCTGCGTTGCGTAATATCAGTTTACCATTTATTCAAATCGAATTTACAAAAAATATTTACAAAACTTTTATGGAATCTCTTAACCTTCTGCATCATGTATTTAAAAAGTGTAAAACTAAACAAAATCAATTCCATGAAAACTAAAATATTCTTATTTATTGCTCTCATTATCAGCGTTTTAGTAAATGCTCAGGAGCGAACAATTTCTGGGAAAGTTACCGACAATTCAGGCTCGGCTATTGCAGGGGTGAACATTACAGTAAAAGGTACATCGCAAAGAACATCCTCAGATTTGAACGGAAAATATTCAATTAAAGTAAGTTCGAAAGAAGCAATTTTGCAGTTTACTTCCATTGGATATATAATTCAAAGTGTAAAAATTGGAACAAAAGATGTTTTGAATATTACATTAAGGGAAGATATAAAACAATTGAATGAAGCAGTAGTTGTGGGCTATGGCACAACTAATCAAGGCAGAGTTGCAGGTGTACAAAGTGATAAAAAATCAAAATTACTTGGAACATCCTCACCATCAGTGGGATATGATATTCATTCAAAGCCCGCTCCACAAATGCCTCCACGGATGGCTCCAGAAGCAGTTTCAGATAATGAAGAATATAAATCTGAAAAAGAAAACGGCTTCAAAGCAACCGACAAAGACCCACAAACCACTTTTTCAATTGATGTGGACAGAGCAGCCTACACAAATGTTCGTCGTTTTATTATGCAAAATGGACAATTACCGCCCAAAGATGCCGTCAGAATTGAGGAAATGATTAATTATTTTGATTATAATTATGCTCAACCAAGAGGGAAAGACCTAATCAATATAGAAACCGAAATCTCTGATTCACCGTGGAATAAAAACTTGAAAATTTTGCATATCGGCTTACAAGCGAAAACAATTTCAACGAAAAATTTACCCGCATCCAATCTTGTTTTCTTGATTGATGTATCGGGTTCAATGTCTGAACAAAACAAATTGCCTTTGGTGAAAACCGCCTTCAAATTGCTCACAGACCAATTACGTGAGCAAGACCATGTTGCCATTGTGGTATATGCAGGGGCAGCAGGGTTAGTACTTCCGCCAACATCAGGCAAAGAAAAAAACAAGATAAAAGATGCTTTGGATAACCTTTCAGCAGGTGGTTCAACGGCGGGTGGTGCAGGTATAGAACTGGCTTATAAAACGGCTTTGGATAACTTCGTAAAAGGCGGAAATAATCGAGTAATCTTAGCGACCGATGGAGATTTTAATGTGGGCGTTTCGAGCAATGTAGGCTTAGAAACGTTAGTAGAAAACAAAAGAAAATCAGGCATTTTTCTTTCGGTTTTAGGTTTCGGAATGGGTAATTATAAGGACTCAAAAATGGAAACTTTATCCGACAAAGGAAACGGAAATTACGCCTATATTGATAATTTATTAGAAGCCGAAAAAGTGTTCGTAAAGGAATTTGGCGGAACACTTTTCACGGTGGCAAAGGATGTGAAATTGCAATTAGAATTCAATCCCAAATACGTAAAAGCCTATCGTCTAATTGGTTACGAAAATCGTGTATTGGCAAATGAAGATTTTAAAAACGATGCAAAAGATGCAGGAGAGATGGGTTCTGGACATACCGTTACTGCCATTTACGAAATTATTCCTGCGGGTGTGGAGAGTAGTTTTTTGCCCGATAAGTTAAAATACCAGCAATTCACTCAAACATTTATGGGTTCAAATTCTGAGGAAGTTTGCACAGTCAAAATCAGATACAAACAACCAGATTCCGACAAAAGTATGCAGATGGAAGAGCTTGTGAAGGATGCACACATTGCATCAGAAAAAACTACTGAAAATTTCAGATTCTCAATGGCAGTAGCTGAGTTTGGATTATTACTCAGAAATTCAGATTTCAAAGGTTCAGCCAATTATGAACAAGTCATAAATTTAGCAAAAAATGCTTTTGGAAAGGATTCGGAAGGGTATCGTGCAGAGTTTTTGAAGTTAGTAAAGACGGCAAAATTATTGGATAAAACTGGAAATCGAGAAGTGGCAAAAGGGGAGGAGTAAAATGCAAAAAGTCCCTTTCTGAATGCTCTGAAAGGGATTTTTCATGATAAAGAAATCCTTATTTCTTCCACAAATTCAATATCTACTCCAACTAGAATAGCAATTTTTTCGTGAGTGAAATCAGTTTGTAAAATGAGGTTTTTAGTAAAGTTAGTTTTATCTTCTCTTTCTTTGATACTCATTCCTTGCTCTATTCCTTCTTTGGGAAAAAGAACTTCAAAAAATCATCCGATAGGTCTTCTATCAAACCTCGGGCAACGGTTGCTTCCATAAAGCATCATCTCGTTTCATTTAGTGGTTATTTGGGTAAATTACTACTTTTTATTTAAAGAAATATTTAAAAATATACAATTTTACTTCACTTCCTCATAGTCCACATACTCCCCACCTCCAAAATTTTCAGATTTGTTTCCATTTTTTTTTGGAACATAATCAACATCAATTTGTCCTTCTCGTTTTTGTTGAGATTGGTACGCTTTTTGTTGTTGCCGCATATCTTGTTGAGCCTTATTGACTTGAGTTGTAATAAAGCCTTTTAAGCACCATTTGATTAATTTGGGCAATATATAGAAAATTAATGCGAGGATGATTATGAATTTTAACATTGTTGTTCTTATTTAATATGTATGAATATTCTTTTCTTGAATATAGAAAATAACGTTAAAATTACGAATTAGTTTACTCTGTAATATCCTTTTTTTATAAGTTTTTATGAGCGGTCGTTTCGTTATTTGAATAGAAATGATAATTTCGTATTTAATAAACCCCTGTTCTTATGAAAAATTGGCTCAAGAATTTACTATTTGTTATATTTTCCTTCGTTTTTTTAGGTGCTGGAATAATTATTGCAAACATTTTTATCCATGAAAAAGGGAATCCTCTCAAAGACCCAAATTTCTTAGCAGAAGCACCCGTAGATACTACTATTTTAAACCCTTCATCATCAATTGATTCAACCGATGGATGGCTTGGTGATACAGTTCAAGTGCCAGAACCCATTGTAAGAATTCCAAAACCCGAAATTAAAGCAGAATCTATCAAAGAATCTTTTACAGACGCTTCAAAACATTCAGGAGATTATGATGTGGTGATTGGCATTTTTGGAGAACGTTCAAATGCCAATAAGCAAATAAAAAAATTGAAAAATTTTGGATATGAGAATGCTTACAGCTACACGAAATCTTCAATGGATGTGGTGAGTGCAGGGCAATTTGACGAAAATGAAGCAAAAAAAGTTGTTTCGGAACTCAATAGTAAAGGTTTTGATGCTATTCTAAAACGTAGGTAGAAACCGTTTCTTACTGTAAAATAAACAACTCATGTTAACTTTTATCAATAAATTGTTTAAAAAATATACCTCTTACTAATTTCAAATAATAATGTTTGGTTGTTTAAACAATATTTTGTTATTTCGGACACAAAACATGGACACATCTTCTTAATCTTCATAAATATTAGTTAATAATTTTCCAATTTACCTAAACAAAAAACAAAGCAATGAGCAAATTTGATGAAGCTATCGTAACCTATCAAGGTGAACTTAGCAAATTAGGCATCTCAATTGATGCAACACTTCTGACAGCAGTAGCCAAAGGATTAGGACCTTCCATCTACAATGCTGATTCTTCAAAAGTTTCTTCTACAGATCCAGAAGAACTTGCCCGTGTAAAAAATAATTATCTTATCGGAAAGTTAGGTTTATCAGATGGACCCGAATTAGACGATGCCATTAGCTCTGTTGTTGAGCAGTTGGGTTCATCAAATCGTAATAAATATAGAGCGATGTTTTATGCTCTTTTGGCAATGAAATTAGGTAAAGAATCATTTTATGCTTAGTTAAGTATTTTATTATTAATTGCTTAATAAAAAAATTAAAACAAAAAATCCATCCTACAACTGTAAGATGGATTTTTTTATTCTCTAACAACAACAAGAATCGGCAGCCCCCCGACCACCGATTTTGTAAACTATTACCTAACCTAAATATATTTTTTCTAAATGCGAGCGAAAGAAATCTTTCTACTGTTATTTTTTTCCTAATAATTCTCTCTGCTCTACTAATAATTTCAACTTTCTCTCCCCCGTTTTTGACTTTAATTTAATAGTATAATTTCCGTTTGAAAGGGTGTATGAAGGTGAGATAAATACTTCATTATCTCCTAAATTCATCAACTCAAATGGTACTCCTAATCCTGATTCTGTGTTCAAATATACTTGTAAATCTTTGTTTGACTCAACTCTAACTCTCACAACATCACCTCTTTCATTACGTGACATCGACATAATTGCGTATGATTCTGTTGGAGAACCCGCTACTGCCGCATCTGAATTACTGAAAAATGTCCCGTTCGTTGATGTATGATAGCCATAACGCTCTAAAACGTCAGACGTTTTGCCTAAAATTGCATTTGCAGAAGCAGATTTTGATAATTGCTTTGCCATGAACTTAGCATTCGTATTTTTTTCTAAGTGGTTTGCCGATGGTCTGTTCGCAGGAACAACAATACCGTTCTTGGCATCATTAGATTCTACGTTACGAAGCGTATTGAACAAATTAGAGGCAGTTGCGACTGTCACGGAAGCTATTACTAAGCTTGCTGTAAATAATGTTTTAATGTTCTTCATGGTTGGTTACTGTTTTATAAATCCTACTTATTAGCGTTGTGTAATCTAAAACAATATCCGTGCCAGAAATTTAGTGGTTTTTGAAAAATATTTTGAAAGTTTTCAGAAAAAAATACTCATTGAAATAGAGAATTATGCAATTTATTCTCCCGAAAAATATTAGCATAATTTTTAACAACTTCTTTATTGATTATTTCTTCAAAATTGACTCGACCTAAGAAATCCAGTTTTGTATAATTCAAAATAAAATCTTCTGAATATTTGTTCCGTTCACCGTTAAATATTATTCCTCTTATGGTGATATTATGTATTCTCAAAATTTCCACGGAAAGCAATGTATGATTAATTGAACCTAAATAATTTTTAGAAACTAAGATTACGGGAATATTCAATTTTTTGATTAAATCTAAATTCGTTTCTCGGTCATTCAAAGGAACCATAATTCCGCCTGCCAATTCCACAATTAGATGATTATCAGTTTGTGGTAGTTGAAATGTTGATAACTCAATTTCAACGCCGTCAATTGCTGCCGCTGCGTGTGGAGACATGGGTTGATTGAGACGATATGTCTCTGTATGAAAAGCGGTTTCTGAATTAGAAATTAAACTTCTGACAGTATCAGTATCCGTAAAATCCAAAGCACCTGATTGAATCGGTTTCCAATAATCGGCTTTTAATGCTTCTGTTAATATACTGGAAATGAGCGTCTTACCGATTTCAGTTCCAATTCCTGCAATGATATATTGTTGTTTCATTGTAATTGTTTCAATACTTCAAATATTTTCAAAATCTCCTTTTCTGTATTAAATTCATGTAAACAAATCCTTAATCTCTCTTTTCCTTTCGGAACGGTTGGAGAAACGATTGGACGAATATCTAAACCTATTTTTTGCAATTCAAAAGCCACAAATCTACAACTTTCATTACCCGAAACAATAATACATTGAATGGCTGATGGACTGTCAATTAATTGCAAATCAGGGATTTGCGATGCCTGATTTTTGAAGAATTTAATTAAATTATGCAATTTTTCATTATTAAAATCTGGCGATTTCAAGAGTTGATAGGCTTGTCTGATGCTCTCGTGTGTATAATGCGGTGCGGCGGTTGAATAGATAAATGGACGAGCGAAATTGATGAGATAATCTCTCAGGGTTTTGCTGCCCAACACAATGGCTCCGTGACAGCCCAAAGCCTTTCCAAAAGTAACAACACGAGCAAAAACCTTATCTTCCAAAACCAATTCAGAGACTAATCCACGACCATTTTTACCAAAAATACCCGTTGCATGAGCTTCGTCAACGATAAGATTTGCTCCGTATTTTTCCGATAATTTAACGATTGCTCCTAAATTAGCAAGGTCTCCATCCATCGAATAGACCGATTCGAGAGCGATGAATAAGTTCTGAATTTTGGGTTCTGAGTTCTTAGTTGAGACTAATTTTCTCTCCAAATCATCAACATCATTGTGCTTGAATTTAAACCTTGTGGCGTAACTTAATCTGGCTCCGTCAATCATGCTGGCGTGGATGAGTTCATCGGTGAAAAGTAGGTCGTTTTTTTGAGGTAAACAAGATAAAAGACCCACGTTTGCGTTGTATCCAGAATTGAAAATTAACCCAGCTTCTGCTCCATGAAAATCAGCAATTTCTTGCTCTAAATCTTCCATAAATTGTGTGTTTCCTGCCAGTAGTCTTGAGCCAGTTGCTCCCGATGGAAAACTATAAATTTTAGAATTTTGCTTTAATTTTTGAGAAAATCCCAGATAATCGTTGGAGCAAAAATCTACGAAGTTATTTGAGGTTCGTAAAGTGCGAAAAAGTGATTGTTGTTTTCGTTCTTCCAGAATTTGGAAAAGATGGCGTTCTATTGGTTTCATAAGCGTATTTTTTAAACACAAAATTAAGCATAAAATGCAGATTACGCCCTTTCATCTTCCGTTTAATCAATAATGACGTATATTCTATAAAATAATCTAAATTTCCCTTGACAATGATTATAAAAAAAGTATATCTTTACACTTAATAGGTGTAGAACTATTTACTAAGATTGCCCAGATGGTTTCCGTTTGGGTAACTTTTTTTTATAGGAGTTTTGGTTTTCAGAGATATAAAAAGAGAGTCGTTCCGATTTGGGACGACTCTCTTTCAGGTTTGTAGCAATGCAATCTTCTAATTTTTAGCTCCTTGAACTGCTGACCCCGATTTTTTCTGAGCCTCTTGCATTGGGTTTGGCTGTGCTGGGCGTTGTCCCTTAAATACTTGAAATCTTGATGGTTGCTCTGGCTCACGTGGGAAAGCGTTGTCCTCTGTGTCAATATCCGCAATTTCAAAAAATGGGTCAAGTGTCCATTTTACTACTTTTTTATCGGTAGGAATTACCTTTTTTACTTCCTTATCATTCAAACGCCAAATTTCGGCGGGAATTCTGAAAACTTCGTTCGTGCCGTCTTCATAATTAGCTCTCACGATGACGGGCATCGGTAAACCGCCTTTATTTTTTACGTTCAATACATAAAAATTCTTGTTTCCATCCACTAATTTCTTTTCGTCTTCCGATAAACCTGCCATTGTTTGGTCAAACTTCTTTTTGTCCGCTTCAGTACTCGCAAATTTATCATAAGAATTATAAAAATCCTTCATATCTGGATTTTCTTCTACGACCGTTTTTTTAATGTCCGTTTTGTTACGAATATTGCTCATCGTTTCTCTTTTTGCAACGGCATCTTTGCGGGCAATATCACTTTTTTGCGTTGGGTCGGCTTTATCAATCCCGAACCATTCCACGTTTTCAAGTGATTGATTAACGGGTTCTACGCCATAAAACCAACCTTTCCAGAACCAGTCTAAATCCACACCCGAAGCATCTTCCATCGTGCGGAAAAAATCGGCAGGATATGGTTGTTTAAATGCCCAACGACGAGCGTATTCTTTGAAAGCAGCATCGAATAATTCACGTCCCATCACAGTTTCACGCAAAATATTTAGTGCCGTTGCGGGTTTTGCGTAGGCATTTGGACCAAAAGTTTGGTCTGAAATATTCTCAGAATTTGACATAATCGGCATTTGTTGAGAAGCCTCCGTTTTCATGTAAGGCACAATGTTTTGGGCTTCTCCACGGCGTGAAGGATAATTTCTGTCCCATTCTTGTTCTGCCAAATACTGACAAAATGTATTCAAACCTTCGTCCATCCACGACCATTGTCTTTCGTCGGAATTAACAATCATCGGGAAGAAATTATGCCCAACTTCGTGAATAATCACGCCAATCATGCCAAATTTTACTTGTTCCGAATAAGTCCCATCCGCCTCTGGGCGACCGCCATTAAACGAAATCATCGGATATTCCATGCCACCACCCGCCACTGAATGACAAGAATATGCCACTGGATAAGGATAAGCAACGGTATGTTTCGAGTATGAACGTAAAGTATGAGCCACCACCATCGTTGAATATTGTCCCCAAAGTGGATTTCCTTCTTTTGGATAAAGTGACATTGCCCAAACTTTTTTGCCCTCTACATCGACCTGCATAGCATCCCAAATGAATTTACGTGAACTGGCAAAGGCAAAATCACGGACATTATCAGCTTTATAAATCCACGTTTTTTTACCGCTTGGTTTATTTTTCTCAGCCTTTTCCGCTTCTTCTTGCGAGACAATTAGGACGGGACGAGTAGCAGTTTTTGCCTTTTCCCAACGCTTGATTTGTTCCGAAGAAAGTACGGCATTTGGATTTTGCAATTCTCCCGAAGCACCAACCACATGGTCATTTGGAACGGTGAGAGCGACTTTGTAATTTCCAAAATTCAACGTAAACTCTCCACGACCCAAGAACTGTTTGTGTTGCCATCCGTACACATCATTATAAACCGCCATTCTTGGAAACCAATGAGCGATAAAATAATTTACGTTACCGTCTTTGGCAAAATATTCGTAGCCCGAACGTCCGTAATATTCCGTAATCAAGTAATTCCAATCAATTGAAAATGAGGTACTTGTGCCAGATTTTAGAGGTATTGGCAAATCAATTCGCATCATCGTGTTGTTGATGGTATGCTTCATCGGATTGCCCATTTTATCTTTTACCGATAAAATATTATAGCCATATTTTTTAGGGTCGGTTAAGGCTTTGAACTGATCTGTTGAAGCCTTGCCGTTTTCTATTCCGCCCGTTTTTGTGGTAGTACCAATGGCATCTTTTTGGAAGATATTTTGGTCTAATTGCAACCATAAATAACCCAATTCATCAGGTGAATTGTTGAAATAGGTAATGGTTTCAGAACCCGTGATTTTGCGTTCCACATCGTCCAATTCTGCCTTGATGTCATAATCAGCTCGTTGTTGCCAATATTCTTTTCCAGGGCTTCCCGAAGCCGTGCGGTAGGTATTGGGTGTGGGAAGATTTGTTATTTGCTCGAAGCGATTATTGCTATTGTACTGAGCCAAAAGCTGTGAACTTTGAGTAATTAGGATGATGATTAGGAATTTTAATTGGTTTTTCATTTTTGTTTGTTTGGAAGTGAAATAGTTTGATTACACGAATTTAGTTAATTTAGGATTATCATTCAAAAATTTGTGAATTTGCGTAATTGTGTTGAATTTTGATTAAACTTAAACAAGTAAGAATATGATATTGAAGGCGTTGAGATACGGGAGTGGTTGGGGAGGAGAATGGTCTATTATTAGTGGGACAACTAATAACGAGTTTGTTCAATTTGAAAATATCAACCTAATTGTTGGAAGGAATGCTTCGGGGAAAACTCGTTTAATTGACGCAATCAGGTGGATTTCAGATTTATTAGACCCCGAATCTAATGAAACTACTTCAAATTCCTATGCTTTCGATTTGTTATTTCAAGATAAAGACGTTGAAATTAAGTACAATGTAATTTCAAATGATAATGCACATATTACACAGGAAAATCTTAGTATTAACGGAAAAGTAAAATTAGATAGAGGTAAAGGCGTATTATATTACGATGGACTCAAACACGAGCTTCCTTTTCAAACTGATGATTATTTCTTAGCAATTAATCGAAGAGATAGTTTGCAACAGCCTTTTTTTGAAATCTTACAAAATTGGGGGAAGTATTTGTCTCATTATTCATTTGGGGGGAATATGGGTAAAGGACAATATAAAATGAATGATTGGGAAGAGACTGATAAAATAAATTTTAAAAATTTCACTAATATAAGTGTTATTTTCAAAAAAGGTAAAACAGAATTTGACGATGATTACGAAAGAAAAATCATTGAAGATTTGGAAGTAATAGGTTACCATATTACCACTATTTCAATTGATTCAGCTTCAAAATATTTATTTTTACAGGTTCAAGAAAAAGATTTGGAACTTTGGACTTATTTCGAAAATATGTCCCAAGGTATGGCTCGTGCCTTCTCATTACTCGTTCAATTAAATTATTCCTTAATGGCAAAAATACCAAGCTGTATTTTGATTGATGACATCGGCGAGGGCTTGGATTATGAACGTTCTAAAAGTTTGATTGAGTTGATTATCAAAAAAGTGGAAGGGTCTAATATTCAGTTATTTATGACGACTAACGACCGTTTTGTGATGAACAGCGTTCCCTTGAAATATTGGTCAGTTATTCATCGTGAAGGCAATAAATCGGTATTTTATAATTACAAAAATTCAAAACAAACCTTTGATGATTTTGCCTACACAGGATTAAATAATTTTGATTTTTTCGCTACGGAGTTTTACCGACAAGGTTTTGAAGAATTTACAGCCACTGCACAATAGACCTCTTTCCTAAAAAACATATAACTTTTCAAAGATTAAGATTTACGAGTCCACATACTATTAGCCAAATTTGTGCAATGTGATTTAGACGATTTCGATAGGTTTCTTTAACCATTCTAAAACATTTACATTTTCG
>JANXML010000227.1 GCA_025354645.1 Arcicella sp.
GGCTGAATTTCTTCCGAAGGCACGCAAAAGACTATGAAAAAACAACAAATTCTGCCGAAGCATGGATACTACTTACTAATTGCCAAATAATCTTAAATAGAAACTGAATTTTACCAAATATAATTTTTAAACATCTTCTAAATCAACGGTTGCAATTACTTCTTTGGCAGACTGCCTAATAAATATTTTTGGATTATCATAAATAATAGATTCGCCCAATCCCAATCTCTTCTTGTTCTTGATTCCTTGTTTTTCAAGTTCTATTTTCAGTTCATCATTAATAGAATCTTGCAAAGGCTTATCATAGAAAAAATACTTTTTATACGTTAAGTTTCCATATTTTTCAGAAAGTGCTTTTGACCCTTGATAGTACGGATAAAGTAAATTTCTATCTTTTTCACCCTTCTCCACAAAGGTAAATTTTTCCTCCATATCCAGAAGCATTACACAAGTTCTTAGATTTTTATTGGGGTATAATTGAAGAATCGTTTTATCCTTTTTTGATTCTACTTTATCTAATATTTGCTTTGAAATTGAACATCCGTTGTAACGAAATTTATATTCATCGTTTTTATTATACCAAATATCTTGGGCAACTAAGTAACGATTTTGCGTTTTGTGGTCTATGATTTGAACATTATTATTAAAACGTTTCCCTTTCGATAGCTTTATAATAACCTGACCGCTCGCCACCTCAAAATCTTGAATATTTACTTGTAATTCATTAATCGTTGTTTTTTCCAATAGATATTTTCTCGTGTGTTCGTAGGCTGTTTCAAAAAAAGAAACATCAATGATAAAACTCAATTGTCCATTTTCCGTCAAAAAATCAAGTGAATGTTCTATGAAAAGCATGACAAGATTAAGTTTGCCATTTTTTACAGAACTTGGAAATTGATGATAATTATTTAGATAATTTACCCTCTGCAATTCATTTTCTTTTTTATCTCTTCGCCCATACAAGGTTACATAAGGAGGATTGCCAATGACATAATCAAATGAATTGTATAGTTCTGAAAATGGTGTCGTTCTTATCTCTTCAAAAAGTGAATTTCCAGCAATAATTTTATCTGTGAAATCCCAAGTTATACCATTAAATGAACCTTCAAAATCTTCCTCAAATAAAAAATTGTATAATTTCTCAATACTGCTTTTGGTCTGCTCAATCATTTCTTGTTGAACATCGACAAAGAAAATATTATTTGAGATAAAGTTTGAAACCAATAAGTTATCAGGGAATTTCGAATAAATATCAGTCAATAATTGTAAAATAAATATGCCTTGTCCACAAGAAGGTTCAAGTATTCTTTTATTAAAAATGTCGTAATCAATAGTAATTACATCTAATAAATTCTCAACCGTGGCTAATGAACTCGTTAGAAAAACACCATTTTTCTTTCTCTCCTTTTGCTCTAAACCTTGCTCATAATTGTATTGTCTAAGAGCAATCCTTTCAAGAAAAGATGAGATTTGATTGGCACTTTTAAATTCTTTGACTAACATTGATTTTTTTTGAAATTATTATCTAACAAAGATAGGGGAAAAATCAAAAATGATACTTATAATCTACAATATTTTTATTTATCTTACAATGTTTATACCCAACTAAATCAAGAGCAATTAACGCTTACAATTAAAAATTCAGTTCAAAATAAGTAACAAAATAGGAAAATAATATAGCTTATTTTTTAGCTTTGCTATTTAAACCATTATCTCAATTCAGCAATCGGAGCGAAGTCCATATCCGTAAAATCCAGATTCTCCCCTGCCATTGCCCAAATAAATGAATAATTGGTTGTGCCAGCACCTGAGTGAATCGACCACGGTGGTGATAAAACAGCTTGATGATTTGCCACAACCAAATGACGAGTTTCCTGTGGTTGCCCCATCAAATGAAAAACTCGGTGGTCGGCATTGAGGTCGAAATATAAATAGGCTTCCATGCGTCTGTCGTGTACGTGGGCGGGCATAGTGTTCCAAATACTGCCAGATTTCAAAACCGTTAATCCCATCACAACCTGACAACTCTGAATCCCATCACGATGAATGTACTTATAAATTGTGCGTTCATTGGCAGTTTCTGAGCTTCCTAAATTCACGGGCGTTGCTTCTTCTTTATTCATTTTGCGAGTTTCGTAGGCATGATGTGCAGGGGCAGATAATAAGAAATACCGAGCGGGATTTTCAGAAGAAATACTCTTGAAAGTAACTGATTTTGATCCTTTTGCGACATAAAGAGCATCTAATTTTGAGAGTGAATATATCTCGCCATCTACTATAATTTCACCATCTCCTCCCACATTAATGATTCCAATTTCACGACGTTCCAAAAAATAATCGGATTTTAGATTATCATACGTTGGTAAACTGATTTCTGAATAAACGGGCATCGCACCGCCTAAAACTACTCGGTCATAATGCGTGTAATACATCATTATTTCATTATTTTGAAAGATAGATTCAATCAAAAAATTCTCTCTAAGTTGTTGAGTGTTAAAGCCTTGTGCTTCTCGCTGACTGATTGCTTGATAAACTTGCATGGAATATTATTATGGAATTTTATTGACGACTTACAATGTAAAAAGTATTTTTCCATTTTTTTATACTGACAAAAAACAAAAACGCCTAAAAATCAAGTTCTTAAACTTGAAAATCAGACGTTTTAAAGGTTAGATGATTTGCTGTTAAATTGGCTTCACTCCAAGCTGAAAGCTATTTATTTCTTACCAAAAGCAAACGAAACATATGCTTGAATTCCTGTGTTACGCATCTGAAAATAATCGGATAAATTTTTATTATTACCAAATGAAAAGTCTTTATTTACATCCGTCATTCCTAAATAATAACGACCTCCCAAAGAAATATTATCCGACACTTTATATTCTACACCTGCAACGGCACCAGCATCAAAATTATGAAAAAGCCCTTTGTAAGTGATTGAAAATAGGTCATTTATAACGCCTACACGAGAGTTAACCATATAACTCACTTGCGGACCAACTTGTAATTCTAAACCTTCCGCTACTGGAAAAGTTACTAACAAAGGCATCGACAAATAATGTATTCCGACGTTACCAACGCTGGCAACTTTAAAGCCTTGCATCGAATATAAAATCTCTGGTTGAAAACCGATTTTATCCGTCAATTTGATGTCTTTGATGGCAATACCCGCATGAAAAGTTTCTTTTGGCGTGAAAATATTAGCTGGTTCAGGCGATACAATTACGTCTGAATGAGAGTATCCTACCTTGAAAGCAACACTTTGAGCGTTGGCATTTACGAAAGCAAAAACTGAAAGGGCGATGGCTGCAATTAACTTTTTCATGATTTTTTCTGTTTTAATTTGGTTTAAATATTCAAATCTAAACTTATAACGCAGAAAGCCTTCGGAGGTAAGTTAATGAAACGTTAATGCTTGTTAAGGAGATGTTAATAGGTATTTTCGATGTTTGATGTTCGTTTTTTGTTGTTCGTAAATAACTGATAATCAAATACTTAACTTGTTTGTAAAATAAAAATTAGTTGTTCAAATATGCTAAAATATTCAAACAACTGATTTTTGTAAATTTTAATTATAAGTAATTAAATGTCTTTGTTTACATGATTTTTCTTATCGACATTCATTTGATAAAAATAAGAAGCCAAAAGCCCTAATCCGCCAAAAATTAAAATCATGGAAAAATGAGCTGTATCACCATCCAAATTTGTTAAAGATTCTAACAAAGAACCCATCAACAAACCAATCCCAAAACCAACCAAAATAAATCCTAATGAAAGTGACATTTTATTTCCCTGTGCAATTTGTTGTGGAGTTGGTTTAACAGAATACATCGGATTGATTCCTTTGGCAATCATTGCCATATTTTCATCGTTTTTATATTTGCGTAAAAATATAATCATTGTAAATAATCCAATTGTCCCAATAATTGGAATAAGCATTCCTACAATTGGCACCATGTTTCCTTCGTGTATCATGTCAGTAAATTTTTATAATTGTGAATAAATTAATTTCTGAGGATATGATGTAACTTGTTGTGGTAAGGTTACAGGTTTATTAAAAATAATTGTAACCTTTCCTACAAAACTTGCATCTAATCCATTGTGAAAACCAACGAAACGGATAATTCTATCATTGAACGTATTTTGTCTGGCGATAAGTCGGGATATCGTGACCTTGCAAATCGCCACAAAGATTATGCGTTTACGGTGGCATTTAAAATTGCGGGTACACGTGAAGATGCCGAAGAAATTGCTCAAGATGCGTTTATTCAAGCATTTCAAGCCCTTTCGACTTTCAATCAAGAAGCAAAATTTACGACATGGTTTTATAGAATTGTTTTTAATGCAGCTTTGATGTTCAAACGTAAAAATCGAATACAAACTGAGAACATTGAGTTTTCACAATCGGCTCAATTTGTTCCAGCCGATACCGCTAACAACCTGAAAATCAGTGAACAAAGGCAATATATTCAGAAGGCACTCAACTATCTTTCGCCCGATGATGTTACGATGATAACCCTATTTTATCTAAAAGAACAATCCTTAGAAGAAATCGCCCAAGTGGTCGGAATTTCTGCCGAGACAGTAAAAGTAAAACTTTGCCGAGCCAGAAAAAGATTGGCAGAAATGATGAATAAAATATTAGGAAAAGAAGTCAGGACGTTACTACTGTAGCTCGAAATGGCATTTCGAGAATTGTAGTATTTTGTTCGACCGCTCTCGAAATACCATTTCGAGAATTGTAGTATTTTGTTCGACCGCTCTCGAAATACCATCTCGAGCTACAGTATAAAAATATGAAAGACGAAGATATTTTTGACATAATTGACGGCATTGCTTCCGAGGAAATAATGCTTCATCATAAAAAACTACTTACAGAAAGTGCTGATTATCAGACACTTTTCTCGGAGTACGCTCATACACACACCTTACTTACAGATACGAGTATGGAAAAAACCGCTTTCAATTTTACTGATAAATTGATGGATAAATGGGAATTGTCGCAAGAAGTTGTGTTGGTTAGGCAATCAAGTAAATTGCCAATTTATTTTTTGATTGGAATGTCCTTTATGGTGATTTTATTGATTATTTCAGCTTTACCAATGGTGACATCCTCAGCTATTCAACTTGATTTGAGCAAGCCTTTGAACATTTTGCAAAATAAATTATTTACTCGTTTCTTCTTGGTAATCAATGCCTTAGTTGCATTATTTTTTATTGATAAGTGGATTTTGAAGCCGTATTTTGAGAGAAAAATAGAAGCATAGTACGAGGACGACTTCCTTCAAAAGGAAGTCGTCCTTAATTCAATTGTCATAAATTACACCAAAAATTCCTCAATATCCACCTCAACAAAATCACTTTTCGCTCCTTCACAAACAGAACAGCAATACGTTGAAGGTAAATCTGCAAACTTCACTCCCACAAGGATTTCATTGACAGAATCCCCAAAACGTTCATCATAAATCGTGAAACAAATT
>JANXML010000275.1 GCA_025354645.1 Arcicella sp.
GGCACTTCGAGAACGGACGAACAATTGGACTCGGATTCTCGAAGTGCCACCGTGCGACGGTCGCTTCGAGCTACAGCAAATTATGCTTACAGATTTTAGTTACATATTACTCTTCATTATTTCGGGAATTGCTTTCACGGCTTTGATGCTGTTTGTGGCGAAAATGATTCGTCCCAATCGTCCAAATATTGAGAAATTAAGCACTTACGAATCGGGTGAAGAACCTGATGGAAATGCCAATGTTCGCTTTAATATGCGTTTCTATGTAATTGCCCTAATTTTTGTCCTTTTCGATGTGGAATTAATTTTCCTTTTTCCTTGGGCAACGGTTTTTGGTAATAAACATTTAATTGAAATTACAAATGGCGTTTGGGGATGGTTTTCGTTGGTAGAAATGTTTATTTTTATTGGTATTTTAGTGCTTGGTTTAGCGTATGCTTGGGTGAAAGGACATTTGGATTGGGTACGTCCAGAGACTCCAAAACATGATTATCAATCAAAAATTCCGAGTAGTGCTTACCAAAATATTAATGAGAAATATAGGTAAGATTTATTAGAAAAAGTAGGACTAAAACAGAAATTTCAGGGTTGAAAGTAGAACCGATTTTATCCGTATAATTACTTATGAAAATCATGACAAACCACTTGGAGTGAATAAGTTAATTCCATATATTGCACCATAATTAATAGTTTAACACCATAAAAATCACGAATGGAAATTCAAAATCTACCACAATTACCCCAAATTCCGCTATCTACTATCTCCATTAAAATCGTAACCCTTCTCGGAAGACAGTATTTATTAGTACCAGACCAATCAAAAATTCGCCGTGTGCTTATCAACGACATTGTTCGTTTAGAAGGTATGAAAAATTACACGCTTTTACATCTGCGAAATGGCAATACGATGCTCAGTTCCAGAACGTTAAAGGTTTATGACGAAATTCTTCAAAAGGTAGATTTTCTTAGAATTCATAAAGCACATCTTATTAACATGAAGTGTTTGAGGAATTACGACGAGTCTCAACATCAATATGCTGTGATGCAGAATAGAGACATTATTAGTATTTCGAGAAGAAAAAGAAAGGATTTTCAAGAGCGAATTTCGATGAAATGAGTTAATGGTTATTAGTTATTTATTTTTAGTCAATAACAATGATACGAATCGTTTTTTGAAACTTTTTGTTGTATTTTTTCATTAACAACAAGTTTCAATTAACTAACAACTAATGCCCCATTTTTTTTTCATAGTAAGATTGCCCTTCATGCGACCAAATGGTTTAGCTATTTTCCCGTTTCTTTTTGTGAAATATGGCAGACCGTCCAAAACATTAATCAATCACGAAAGAATTCATTTCAGACAACAACTTGAAATGCTGATTTTGCCTTTTTATGTTTGGTATATCCTTGAATATCTGATACATAGACTAAATGGCAAAAGTCCACATCATGCTTATATGAGCATAAGTTTTGAGCGAGAAGCCTACGCAAATGATGATGATTTGGGGTATTTAAAGAAGAGAAATTTTTGGGATTTTTGGCGATATATTTGAAGTTATTGGTAATTTATCATTGGTATCTAAAAAAATCATAACCTTCTGAATTTATTTTTAGAAAGAAAATTCAGAATCCAACCCAATAACTAATTACCAGTAACAAATAACTACACTTTACCAAAGATTCTGAGGACAAACAATTCGATGGCGATTGTTTAACATTATTCCCACCACCACTTCGTGTGAACCTTTTGAGCGTTCGTTAATGTCTGAAAGCGTAAAATCATACGAATATCCGAGGTTGATAAATGAACTTATATTTACGCCCAAAAGCCCCACCACTGCATCTTTGTGACGGTATGAACCCCCAAACCAAAAACGATCTTTATGAATGGCTTTCAAGTTAATATCATAACTTATCGGAGCCTGACTTACTCGTTTAATCATCGTAGAAGGAATAATTGCCCATTCTTCATTAACATCATACCGATAACCCGCCGTTAGAAAATAGTGTGGATAAGTTGTTCCAAGCCACGAATAAGTACCAGCCGTTACATCCTTACTGGAATAATTAAAATTGTCAAAAATCAACTGATTTGCAGAAATTCCCAAGAAAAAATGACGTGAATATAACCATGCACCCAAGTTGATATTTGGCTGAATAGAAGTCAATTGACCACTCGCCAAAATGGCTTGATCGGGGTTATCTTTCACTTGAATTTTACTAAAATCTAAACTGTATTGTGTGATTCCTCCCGATGCACCAATGGAGATTTTCATTGTTCCCGAAACAGGAATATGATAGGCGTAGCTGGCGGTAAGGCTGTTTTGAACATTTGCTCCGATGTGGTCACTCACAAAAACAATTCCTACGCCATGATGTCCAGGCACCCGTGGAGCACCTCTAAATTCAGTAGAAAGTGAAAGCGGACGGCGAATGGTTTTTGAGATATTGGGCGTTGCTCCAGTGCTGGTGCGGTCGGGTTTTCCGATGGGCATATTGGCAGATACATAATACGTAACGGGAGCACCAGGAAAGTCCGTCCATTGATTTCTGTAACCCGTTTTGATGTCAATATAGTCCTCAATGCCCGAAACGGCAGGATTTATGAGATAACTATTCATCATATATTGACTGTATTGGGGTTTGCTTTGAGCAAAACTGAATACAGAAAATGAAGTAAAAATTACAATCAGTATATATTTTTGCATAAAATGATGTCCTAAAATCTATGGGAATTCCTTACTGAAATTGATAACGAAAAAAAGAGTTATAAAGATAAGTATAAACGGTATTTTTTTTGGGATTTGGGTTGGATAATTATTTTAGGGGTTTCACTTCCCGAAAGTTATTTCTATTTTCAGAAAGTTCGAACCGAACGAACTTCTCGTATGTTTGTGAGAAAAAATATTTTGAAAATAAAGGGTAAAAACTGAACTTAGAATAATGAAAAGGAGAGACTTTGAACTTCGAAGCAACCGCTTTTGGTATGCAGTTTTCGAGAGCATCCCCTTTTCAGCG
>JANXML010000329.1 GCA_025354645.1 Arcicella sp.
GACCCAGATTCTAATCCAAATTCAGGAACAGAAGACGGTCAGGACGATACGGATGATGCCGTTATTAACATCCAACAGGCGGATTTGAGTTTGAAGAAAACTTTGGACGGAGCAACCTCTGTAACGAAAGGTTCAGTCGTAACGTATCGCCTCACGGTGAGCAATGCTGGACCTTCGACGGCAACGAATGTGGAAGTAAAAGACATCTTGCCACAAGGTTTGGAATTGGTAAATGTGGGAGATTTTACGAATAATAACGGTACATTAATTGGCACGATTCCTTCATTGGCGGCTGGTACTTCTCGCACGCTTTCTTTCGTGGCAAAAATCACGCAAGCGGGCAATGTCTTGAACGCTGCCGAGATTAGTAAATCCGACCAATTCGACCCAGATTCAAAACCTGGCAATGGCACAAATAATGCCGAAGACGACCGTGCCGAAGTAAGTACCTTCGGGCGTTCAGCAGATTTGAGTTTGACCAAAACCGTTTCAGATTCTGTCGTAACATCTTTACAGACAGTTACTTACACGATTGCAGTACGAAATGCAGGACCAGATGCCGTTGGACAATTTACCGTAAAAGATTACTTACCAACGGGTATAGAATTTGTTTCGAGTAAATATTTTGCTAATTCAGCAGGTACTTTATCAGCGACAGTTTTCAACGTCAAAAAGGATTCAACGGTGAAATTAACCTTTACCGCAAAAATCAAAAAGACGGTTTTGGACAATGTTGCATCGAATAATTTGTTGCCTGTTTATTTCGTAAATAAAGCCGAAATCACCGATTCCGACACGCCAGACCCTGATTCGCAACCAAATAACGGAACAGAAAATGACGAAGACGACACCGACCAAGCACGTTTGCGAGTACGATTGGCAGATTTGAGTTTGCGGAAATTGGTATCGAATCCAAATCCACAAATCGGGCAGAATTTTGAGTACAAATTAGTAGTCATGAACAACGGTCCCGACTTTGCGACCAACGTACAAGTACGTGACATTTTACCAATGGGTTTAGACTTCGTTTCAAGCAACGATTTCAGTAATAATAATGGGGTTCTTTTGAGTAAAAATATCAGTAAAATAGACAATGGAAAGGCTGATACGTTGAGATTTACCGCAAAAGTAAACACCTCAAATCCAATTATAAATAGAGCTGAAATAAGTAAATCTGACCAATTAGATCCAGATTCTGAACCAAATAATGGCTTGCAAAACGGTGAAGACGATGAGGCTTCTGTAACAGTCGGCGGACAGTCGGCGGATTTGAGTTTGACCAAAGATGTGGACAATCCAACGCCCAATGTAGGAGATGTGATAACGTACACTATCAAAGTCAAAAACAGTGGAATTTCTTCGGCGACTAACGTTCAGGTGCAAGATTATTTGCCGAGAGGCTTACAGTTTATCACCTCTGGGGACTGGACAATGGCGAATGATAGCACGTTGATTAGTAGAATTATTCCAGAAATTAAGGCAAATACAACCGTTAGTTTGATTGTTCAAACACGAGTAACTGCCTTGGTTTTGAAGAAAGGATTTACTATTAAAAATGCTGCCGAAGTTATTAAATCTGACCAATATGACCCTGATTCTCAACCAAATACAGGTTATGGAGATGGTCAAGATGATACCGATGATGCTGAGATAAAGATTCAATATTCAGATTTAAGTTTGAATAAAACTGTATCGAACCGCAAGCCGAGAATTGGCGAAAATATTGATTATACCATCACCGTTACCAACGATGGTGTAAGCAATGCGACCAACGTATGGGTGCAAGATATTTTGCCAAAAGGTTTACAATTTATCTCAGGTTCGGGTTGGACAAAATCGGGTGATACTTTACGAAACTTGCTTCCATTAGTCAATGCAGGAACGAGTCGATCAGTAGTATTTACTGCAAAAGTTTTGACCCCAGGCGGTATCGTAAACATCGCCGAAATCACGAAAGCCGACCAATTTGACCCTGATTCTCCACACGGAAACGGAACGGGCAAAGGCGAAGATGATGAAGCGGGTGTTTTAACGAATGGCGAACAAGCAGATTTGAGTTTGAAGAAGACAGTTTCAAACGCTCGTCCAAACGTAGGCGATTTGATAACTTACTCAATATCAGTGCGTAACGCTGGTCCAGATGCCGCTACCAACGTAGAAATCAAAGACCGTTTGCCAAATCAGATAGAATTTGTGCAGAGCGATGACTTTGATAATTTGGGTGGAACGTTGTTCGGAAATATTGCCAGAATCGGAAAAGACACAACGATTACGTTGAAATATACCGTAAAAGTAGTAGGTTCTGCACCATTTACAAACCGTGCCGAAGTTACAAAATCCGACCAATATGACCCTGATTCTCAACCGAATACGGGTACAAAAGATGGTCAAGATGATACTGATTCTAAGACTGTAACGCCAAGAATTGCGGATTTGAGTTTGCAAAAATTAGCCGACCGTAAAACAGTGAATATTGGTTCAAACGTAACCTTTAAATTGGTCGTGAAAAATGCGGGACCAGATTCGGCTACAAATGTTGTGGTAAAAGATGTATTACCAGCAGGTTTGGAGTTTATCAGTAGCTCGCATCTTACAATGACTAACAATGTAATTTTAACCAGCAAGGCAATTTCCGTAGCACCAAACAAAGCCGATACTTTGACTTTCGTAGCTCGTGTCGTGAAAGACGGCATGATCACGAACAAAGCAGAGATTGTGAAATCGGATATTTTTGACCCAAATTCCAAACCAAATACAGGTACGGAAGACGGCGAAGATGATAACGCACGTGTTACCGTAGGCGGTGAACAAGCAGATTTGAGTTTGGTAAAAACCGTAGCAGACCAATTTGTGAATGTAGGAAAAACAACAACTTTCACGGTAAAAGTTACCAACGCAGGACCGAGCATTGCGACCAACGTACAGGTGAAAGACTATTTACCGAAAGGTTTGGTTCTTGTAAGTAGCCAAGATTTTACAAAGGCAAGTGATAGTTTATTGATTAGTAAAAATATTAATCAAATCAATGTAAATCAGACGGTTACGTTGAGTTTGGTTGCGATGGTTACGAAGGATTTTTATAACAAATCAACTCCAAATAACACCTTAACAAACCGTGCTGAAATCTCAAAATCTGACCAGTTTGACTCAGATTCTCAACCAAATTCTGGAACGGAAGACAGTCAAGACGATCAAAGCCGAGCCACGATAACAGTGCCAATGGCAGATTTGAGTTTGAAGAAAACTGTTTCAAATCCAACGGCAACGATTGGTTCGGAAGTAACTTATACCATCACGGTTACAAATGACGGTAATGATAATGCAACCAATGTTGAGGTAAAAGATTATTTGCCAAAAGGTTTAGGGAATGTTCGTAGTAGTGATTTTGTAGTTTCAAAAGATACTTTGACTTTGAAAATTGGTAGAATCAATGCAGGAGACAGTAAATCGTTTACTTACACCGCCAAAATTTTAGTGGGTGGAAGTATCATAAACAAAGCTGAGATTACTAAATCTGACCAATTTGACCCAGATTCGCAAGTTGGAAATGGAACAGGAAAAGGTGAAGATGATGAAGCAACGGCAACAATTGGTGGAGAATCGGCAGATTTGGAAATCAAAAAAACCGTTTCAAACCGCAAACCAAACGTAGGCGAAAACATTACTTACACCATCACGGTAAAAAACAATGGACCAAACACGGCTACGAATGTGGAGGTAAAAGACTACTTACCACAAGGTTTAGCGTTTGTAAATAGTAGAGATTTCAATTTGTCAGGTACTATTTTAACGGCAAAAATTGATTCGATTAAGTTAGGAGAAAGTAAGATTTTGACTTTGGTAACGAAACTTCAAAGTGGAATAGACCCAACATCGAAAATCGAAAATCGAACATCAATCATTAAATATGACCAATTCGATCCAAATCTAAAAAACAATAAAGATTCCGTTTCAATCGGTGGAAAACAAGCAGATTTGAGTTTGATAAAATTGGTTAATAAACCCAACGCCAACTTAGGCGAACAGGTAACGTACAAACTGATTGTGAAAAATTCTGCCAGTTCAGACACCGCTACCAACGTAGTAGTGCGTGATGTACTGCCAGCAGGTTTGGGCTTTGTGGCGAGTACCGATTTCACGATGACGGGTTCGGCTTTGATTTCTCGTAAAATCTTAAAAATAGCTCCAAATAAAGCGGATACCTTGATTTTTATTGCCAAAGTAAAAGATAAAGGGATGATTATGAACTGTGCTGAAATCATGAAAGCCGACCAATTTGACCCAGATTCACAAGTAGGAAATGGAACAAATAATGGTGAAGATGATGAAGCCTGTACCATGCTCAACGGCGACCAAGCGGATTTGAGCCTCACAAAAGGAGTGGATGGTTACGCCTCTACGCCAAACGTAGGCGACACCATCACGTATGTTTTGGAGGTTCGCAACGCAGGTCCAGGCATTGCCACACACATACAAGTGAGCGATGTTTTGCCAAAAGGAATTCAGTTTTTAAGTAGTAACGATTTTTTACCCCGAACATCGAACAACGAACAACTAACATCGAAACTAATTGATTCGATTAAAGTTGGAAGTTCTGTTAAACTGAAATTCAAAGTAAAAATCACGGGCGTAGGCGGTGAAGAAGTTGCCAATACAATTATTAACCGTGCAGAAATTACGAAATCTGACCAATTTGACCCTGATTCTCAACCGAATACAGGCACGGCGGACGGTCAGGATGATGCGGGGTATTTCGCAGTAATGCCTCAAATTTCGGATTTGAGTTTGAAGAAAAACGTATCAAATCGTTCACCATTGAAAGGACAAACCGTTACTTATACGCTCACGGTTTATAATGCAGGTCCCGCTTTGGCGACAAATGTGGAGGTAAAAGATATATTGCCAGCAGGTTTGACTTTTGTAAGTAGTTCTGATTTCAAAGCAACGGGTTCAACGCTGATTGCCAAAATTCCAGCCATTGCCGCAGGAACTTCGCAAACGGTTGATTTTATTGCTCGTGTAACGTCAAATAGTGCAATTATCAATAAAGCGGAAATCTCGAAAGCCGACCAATTCGACCCTGATTCTCCACATGGAAATGGAACGGATAAGGGCGAAGATGATGAAGCAAGTGTAATGATCAATGGCAAACAAGCCGATTTGAGTTTGCGGAAAGCGGTTGATAATACGAAACCAAATTTGGGCGATACGCTGACTTACAAACTGACCATCAGAAATTTTGGACCAGACGAAGCAACCAACGTACAGGTGCAAGATTATCTGCCAGCGGGTTTAACGATGCTCGAAAGTTATGATTTGAAATCGGTGAAAAACGTCTTGCGAAATCCAACTCCAATTGCCATTATCGTCCCAGACGACTCCATAACGATAGAATATACGGCTCTGGTAAACAGATTTGCCGAAAAATGTATCTTGACCAATAAGGCGGAAATCTGGAAAGCCTCAGAATTTGACCCAGATTCTAAGGTAGGAAATGGCGTGAATTTCAAGGAAGATGATACCGATTCGGTAAGCGTTTGTATTCAATCTGCGGATTTGAGTTTGAAGAAAAAGGTCGATAAATACAGCGTAAAAGCGGGCGAAACCGTTGTTTATACCATCATCGTAAAAAATGAAGGACCAATCACGGCAACGAATGTGAAGGTGCAGGATATTTTGCCAACGGGTTTAAAATTCGTGGAAAGCAATGATGATATTGTGAATAATAAAGGCAAGTTGACACTTTCGGCAGATAAGATTGAGTCGGGTAAAATGTTTACGTGGTCATTTGTGGCATTGGTAAATAATAACAAATTACCAATTACAAATCACGCACAAATCATAGAATCCGACCAATTCGACCCAGATTCAAAACCGAATAATGGTACGGATAATGACGAAGATGATGAAGCATCAGTAACCATCAATGCAGGAACGGCTGATTTGAGCATCCGAAAAGACGTAAAACCTTGGCAATCAAACGTGGGACAAAACGTAACGTTTACTGTTACCGTTAGCAACGCAGGACCAATTACTGGAACAAATATTCACGTAAGAGATATTTTACCAGAAGGCTTAAAATTCATTTCGTCAAACGATTTTGAATACAACGAAACATCAAGAGCATTAATTGGAAAACTGGATTCAGTGAGAGCGGGAGAAAGTGTGAAATTCACTTTTGTATCGAAAGTACAAAAATCACAACTCACCAATTCACCAATCACAAATAAGGTGGAAATCACCAAATCCGACCAATTCGACCCAGATTCTTGTCCAAATTCAGGCACAGAAGATGGCGAAGACGATACCGATTCTGTAACAGTAAATGGTCGTGGAGCGGATTTGAGTTTGGAGAAATTTGTCTCGAACAATAAACCAAACGTAGGCGGAGAAGTAACGTTCACCTTGCGAGTGCGTAATGCAGGACCAGAATTAGCGAGAAATACCATCGTGAAAGATTATTTACCCGCTGAATTGACATTGAGCGAAAAGATAGATTTCTATAATCCGAGTGAAGGAATTTTGAGCAAAACGATTCCAGTAATTCAACCAAACAGCTACGTGGATTTGACTTTTAAAGCCAAAGTATTGAGAGGAGGATTGATTACGAACAAAGCCGAAATCTTCGACACTCGTCAGTATGACCCTGATTCTCAACCAAATACAGGCACAGAAGACGGTCAGGACGATGTGGGCGTGGTTACGTTAATCGGTCAGCAAGCGGATTTGAGTTTGAACAAAATCGTGAATCACACAGACGTAACCGTGGGCGACACGCTCCTATACATGGTGCAGGTGAACAACGCTGGACTATCGGAAGCGACCAATGTGGAGGTCTCGGATTTACTGCCCGATGGTTTGAAATTATTAGAATCGAACAACGGAACGCTGGTCGGAAATCTGATTACGTTCAAAGCCGCAAGCATCGAAAAAGGTGGAATTGCCGTGTTTGGTTATAAAGTTTTGGTAACGAAAGAAGGCAGTTTGGTAAACAAAGCCCAAGTCTCGAAATCCGACCAACCAGACCCAGATTCGACTCCGAATAATGGTAAATTTGATGGAAAAGAAGACGATGAAGCCAGTTGTGTGGTTCGGGCAAAATTACCTTGCGACAAAACCGCACCGAATATCATCGCCTCTAAAACCACGCTCAATTGTTCTGAAAGTGCCATTTTGACGGCAACGGGTTGTGCAGAAGCGGTTCAATGGTCGGACGGACAGAAGGGAAATTCCATCACCGTTAGCCCAACGAGCAACGTGGTTTATACCGCCACCTGCGTATATTCGAGTACCTGCGTGAGCCTTGTCTCGAAGGAAGTGAAATTGACCGTAACGACCCCATCAGCACCCGTGATTAGCACCAATAAAACACAACTCTGTGCGGGCGATTCCGTAACGTTGGTGTCGTCGGGTTGTAAAGGCATGGTGATATGGTCGAATGGAAAAATGGGCGTAACGATGTCTGAAAAATTGACCGTAACTACTTCATACACAGCCATTTGTCAAGAAGGAACTTGCAAAAGTCCACGCTCAAATGAAGTTACGGTGAAGGTAGGAATTGACCGCCCAGTCGTAACCTGCGGACGTGAACGCCTGTGCGTAGGAGAGTCGGAAGTATTGACGGCTCATGGTTGCGATGGTGGCAAAGTAACGTGGTCGGACGGACAAACGGGCAAGCAAATTTTGGTAAAACCAACCAAAACCTTGTATCAATTCACGGCAACTTGCGAGATGAATACCTGCAAATCTGAACCCTCAACGGCGGCGTATTTCATCGTAACGAATTGTGGAAAAGACAGCACCAAGATTGTTCAGAAACCGATGTTGGCTTTGTGCAAAGAAGCCCAAACGCCCGTATTGGTAGAAGGCAAAACGTATGATATTACCTACGATTTCCGTTTGGTAAACCTCGGAAATGCCGACTTTGAACAAATCCAAGTATTGGATGATTTGGGAATGGTCTTCAACGACAAAGGAGCAAAAATATTGGCTATAAACGGTCTGAAAGCGGATTCGGGCTTGGTGATTAATCCAAAATATGACGGGCGACTCAATAATCAGTTGTTGATAGACACGCAAAGTCGTTTATTGAAGAGCAAAGTAAAAAGCATTCAGTTTACGGTCAGGGTGGATTTCAGCACTGCCAAAGTGGACACTTTCTATAACTCGGCAACGGGCGTAGCGAAGGCTGGGAAAGTGGTGGTACAGGACGTATCGAACAATGGATTTGACGTAAATCCAGACGGCGACAGCGACCCAACAAACGACTCTAAACCAACGCCAATCCGAGTATTAAGCATCCAGAAACCAACGGACGAACCGAAGGAGATTTTCATCCCCGAAGGCTTCTCACCAAACGGAGACGGCATCAATGATTTGTTTGTTATCCTGTTGAACGACAAGACTTTAACGATAAATTTACAAGTATTTAACCGTTGGGGAGGCTTGGTGTACGCCCAAGAAGAATACCAAAACAACTGGGACGGAACAGCCAACCAAGGCATCAACCCAACGGGCAAAACAGGCTTATCAGATGGCACGTATTTCTACATGATAAGGCTCTCGAATGGGAAAGAATTTGTGCGGAGTATAACGCTGTTGCGGTAGAGATTTTTATAGGAAAAAGGAGCATTGATTGCTCCTTTTTTTTGGGTGATTCGCTTGATTTAGGTATTTTAGGAATCTGACATTGTAAAAAATGTTAATTTAATTTATTCGATTTTTTTCTTACAAAATCATCAAAAAAAACAACTTTTTCAGTAGAACTATTGGATAATTTAACCCAATCAACTGAACCAGAACCTCTAAAAGTTATTCTAATACCCTTAATTTCAGTAACATTGCCATCATATTTAGTTTTAAAAACTTGCTTTCCATTTACAAATAGGGTGGCTTTGTGGTTTTTTACACTAACGCCTAATGTATTCCATACTTGTAGATTTACATCTAAAAAGGGCAATACTTTTTCTCTTCCATAAAACTTTGTTTTGTCTAAAAATACATTACCAAATTCAATACAATCTTGAACAAAATTTACATTAATTGTTCTCTTTTGAATATCTATTAAACTTAAACTTGTATCGTAACAAGGTTGTCCGCCTTCCATTTCATTATTTTTAACCTTTGCCTCAAAAAAAACAGAATCTCCATTAATTTTAAAATCATCGTTGATTTGATGTTTTGTGTAGAAAAATGCCAGCCAACCATTTTTTTCAATATTTGCTTTGTCGTAATGTAAAATTCCATTATTCATGGTTATTTGTGGCAAAACATTTCTACCAATCCAGTTTATATCATCTTCTTTCCCGCTCGACCACGAAACCCACTCATGACCCGTATATACTACCTTCGTTAAGGTGCGGATAATCTTTCCTTTTACTATCAGATTAATTATCCAAACATTTGGTTTGAAAAAGGTATGAGCAATAGTATCTTCTAATTTTGAAAACCGTTCGATGTACTGATATGAATTATCTGTTCGATTTTTTCGTATGATAAAATATTCCTCAAATCCATAGTCAATGGATACACTATCAGTATTTAGTGAAGAAACATCATAGTGAATTTTGACACTACTTGTGTTAGGTTTATCATATTGATTCACAAACTCAAATTTAACTTTGGCTAATTGTTCTTCTGTAAATGGTCTATTTCTATACCACGAGGAAACAGTTTTACCTGTAAAAAAAAGGAACCCAATCAATAAAATGCCAAAGCACACAAACTTAAATAGTTTAGTCTCCCAAAATTGTTTTTGAATTATCTCTTCGTATTGAAGTTCTTGTTCTTCGTCTTCTATTTCATCATTTGGTGGAGGAAGAAATTTAGGGAGCAACTTTTGGGGAAGCAACGACCTGTAAACCTGTACTACATTAATGATTATTGGTTGAGTGGGAAGTATGTCTTTATTACAAAACTTAAAATCATTCCAACCATCATACCCCAAATAATAGGCTAAACAGTTTCTTGTTGGTCTTTGGAAATTAACTTCTTTTTTTTCTTTAATTATGATTCTACGAAGCGTAGATTGACTAATACCGATGTTTTCCCAAGGTATTCCTGAATCAATATGAGGTTTCAGAATAGTATCAATGTCAAGCAAAAGTGCTCTAAGAAAAGCATCCAGATTAGGCAATTGATTGAAATTACCATTTTCTACTTCTGGAAATTTATTCCATTTTAGTAACCAATCATTGTTAATTTTTTGAAATAACTGGTTTTCAAGTTCATGAAGATACAGGAGGTCTTTGATATTCATTAATACATTGTTTTAGATGGGCAGTTAGATAATTCATTGAAAATTAGTTGAAATAAAGTTTTGGAAAATGTGATTTCAAATTTCAAAACTTTTGTAAATATCTGATTATCAATAAATTAATATTTTGGTAAAATTCCAAACATAAAATTTGAATTAAAATCTCAAAATTAAATCTCAAATTTGACCCAAGATTTTTTTTGAAGAGTAACGCAAATTTACGTACACAAACTTGTAAATATTACATTTTTTTATTCTGCCTAAAATTAAATAATAATACTTAGAATCATATTCAATTATAAAATAAATTTTAAACAATAACTATCATGAAAAATGCCAAAATTTTTTCTCAAATGTTTCAAAACACAACGTTTTCAACTGTTTTGAAAAAGGTTTACGGTTTCCCTTTAATCGTTTTAACAATTTTTACGGGCTTATTACTGGGTTGTGAGTCTCGTTCAATCACTGATGTTTCACCAATTGAAGTATCTCAAAACGTAAAAAATAAGGTTGATTATTTTGTCGGAAACACTAATTCCTTCATTTTAATGATTCGAATGACATTCGTCATCAAGAATTTAAAGAGTTGAATGAGAAAGAATTGGACTATTATTTTTTACAGATGAGTAAAAAAATGGCGGTAGGAAGAGAAGGTGAAAATGGGATGTCTGTAAAAGACTTCGAGGATTATTTTTATAAAATGCAAAAAGGAATGAATGGCATTTCTCAGAAAATTTATTTTAAATCCTCCAATCAGATTGAATTTGACCAATACTTAAATTTGGTTGACAATTTTACTAACGATATCCTGAATGATAAAAATTATGGCATTTCATCAAAAATAGTTGAAGCCCTAAACCAAGATTCTAATAAATCTTCAAGTGCAAAAACCGCCGCAGTGGCTTGTCTTAAATATTATTATGGTATTCCAACGGGCGTATCTTTATCAGGAAGCATTACCTGCAATGGTTATACAAATGCGACTAATTTGAGAGACAACGATTGTGATTATGAATTTATATTTCCCTATAATCTAACTGTTTCAAAGAAACTTAATTTGAAATCTGCCAATGTTAGTGTTCTTGCTATTTTGACCGTAATTCCTGGTGCAGTGAACGGAAGGCTAACGACTGACAAAAAAGTTGCGTTTTTGATTGGGAAAGGTAGAATAACATGGACTGGAATTTCTCCTTCAACGGTGGTTAGAACCCTTTATGGCAATTGGTAATTTTCAAGAACTTAAATTTTTCAGTTAATGCATAATGATGATTTACAAATTAATTACAGAAGTAACATTTTCATTTCTCTAAAAGAATTAGTTTTTCTGGAAGGTGATGGAAATTATACAAATTTCATATTCAGAAATCAACCAAAATATATTTCCGCCAGAACGCTCAAGTATTTTGCGGATGATTTAACTCAAAAAGGATTTATTAGAATTCATCGGTCAATTTTGGTTAATAAAAAGTTTATTGCCACAACCAATATTATTGAATCTTCTGTAATTCTTATTGATGGAACAAAGTTAACCATATCAAGAAGACGATTAAAAGAAGTCTTTCAATGTTCATCTAATATGTTTTAATGCTAATTTACTAAATTTTAAACATAACTATTTTCACAAAATGAAATCTAACATTTTATCAATTTTTGCCTTTTCGGCAGTTTTATTTTTTAATTCTTGCAAAGGACCCGATGGTCCAATTGGTCCTGCTGGTTCAACAGGTCAAACAGGAACACAAGGAGTTCCAGGAGTTGCAGGTGCAATAGGTAATACAGGAGCAGCAGGTGCTACGGGAGCAACTGGAAGCACGGGAACTACGGGGGCAACGGGAAGTACTGGTGCTGCGGGAGCAACGGGTGCAGCAGGAGCAAATGGTAATGCCAACGTAGCTTATAATGAATGGAAGGCACTTTCAATAGACAAAGTATCGTCAAGTAGAGATGCAAAAGGTAATTACACCTACCTTTATTTGCAACCATTAGATACGAAAGAGTCACTTTTCACGAAGGATGCCATCAACACGGCAGCCATATACAGTTACGTTAAGTATAGTGCCTTGCTGTATGACCAAAATACACAGACGTATGGTTTGGTAGAAAGGATAAAACTAATTACTAATTCGAATTCAGTTAACTACTTCCCTATTCCTGGAAGGAACAAAGACGCATTTAATGGATATACTTATACTCAATTTTCGGGTACTGAATATGGAGAAAACTATTTTAACTATTATTTGCTCTATAACTTCAATGAGAATATAAACAACGTTAATACTCCTATTTCAGAATTGCAGGGTAAAGATTTAGCCTATTTTCAGAATATTGGTAAAACTACTCTATCTATTAGGCACGTAGTAGTTTATGGTAGCACCAAAGGACGTATGGCTTCAATTAACATGAATGATTATAATGAAGTAAAAAGAGAATTGAATCTTAGAAATTAATGTGTGCTTCAACTTATTCCCAAAACTAAGCCAAAGTACAGATAAAAAGGATTTAGGCGGCAACACGCTTAGGGAATAATTATAAGTTCCTAAAATTCGCTATCAAATAAAAAATCACAGGCAATTCAAATGCTGAATTGCCTGTGATTTTTTGTGGGAAAATCGGAGGTTATTTTAATCCTTGAATGGTTGTTTATCAATTAAAAATTTTAAATTTGTGTATAAAACATTTTAATCATGACAATAACAACGGCTTACGACGAAATTATAGATTTCATTGCTTCGGGGACAAGTCCTGAGAAAGTTATTGCATTTCGTCCCTCTGAAAAAATGCAAATGCGGGTTTCATCACTTATGGTTAAAGAGAAGAATCATAACTTAACAACCGATGAAAAAGCCGAGTTAGAAACTTGTTCGGTAGTTGAACATTTGATGAGAATGGCAAAAGCCCGTGCCTTTCAAATTGTAAATCAATAATGAGTTATATTTCAGAAAAAAATCGTAATCAGGTAGCAAAACTGGCTTCAAATTGTTGCGAATACTGCCTTTTGCACAAAGATGCCGCATTTTGGAAACATGAAATTGACCATATCATTAGCCTAAAACACGAAGGTTCTGACGATATATCTAATTTAGCCTTGGCGTGTTATTTCTGCAATCGCAATAAAGGTTCAGACATTGGTTCTATTTTTAAAGGTGATTTCTATCGTTTTTATAACCCAAGAATTGATGTTTGGTCAGAGCATTTCAGATTAGATGAAACCATTATCCAACCACTAACGCCAATCGGTGAAGTAACTGCAAAAATTTTAGGATTTAATCAAATTGATAGAATTATCGAAATACAACTTTTGATTAAATCTGGAATTTATCCACCCGTTTTTTGGGCTTAGATTTCCAATCCGCTACCAATAAAAAATCACAGGCAATTCAAATGCTGAATTGCCTGTGATTTTTTGTGGTATAATCAATCTAATCACTCCACTTCCATTGCGGGCAAGATGTGAGCGATTGGTGGAGAAGACAATTTGGTAAACTCAAAAAATAATTATAGCTTCGTTGAAATGTATTTAACCACTTTTTATGAATGTACCCAAGTATGAAGTAACCTACTCTCCCTCGGATGAATTTTATACTTTTGTTAGCATCGGAAAGAAAGGAGAAATCGTAAAAGCTGTTCAAATTCAAGAGTTTCAACAAAACATTTTCAATTTAGGCTTTGGAGATTTAGACCCTAATACTAATGCAGTAAACGATAAAATTATAAGTAATAATGGAGATACAGAAGTAGTATTAGCCACTGTTATTTCGATTGCCATATAATTTTTACAGAAGAATCCGAGTGCTTATGTTTATTTTGAAGGAAATTCTACTTCACGCAATAGGCTGTACCAAATGGCAATAAATTTGTATTATGAAGAATTTACAAAGCATATTGCAATATTGGGTTACACAGACGATGGTTTGATGGAAGAGTATCAAAAAGAAAAAAAATATGAATCGTTTTTAATTAGAAAAGTGTTTTAACAAAAAAGGAAAAATATGAAAACTATCGAAAGAAAAAATATAGCAAAACTTCCCGAAATCGTTTTTATTAAAGATGAATCGCTTGCTCGTTTTGAAGGCAAAACGCTATTTCCTGAGAAAATAGCCCGTGCCAAAGAACGATTTAAAAATGTTGTTTTGCCTGTATTTTGAGAAGAAATTCCATTTTTCGACTTGTTCCGTAGGGAAAGCAAAAAGGATTTCCAATCCGCTACCAATAAAAAAGCACAGGCTATTCAAATACTGAATTACCTGTGCTTTTTTGTGGTATAATCGGAGTTTATTTTAAACCAAAACCTTCTGGAAATTTTGCTTTACTAAGTGTTTCTTTGGCACGGGCATTTTTCTCTGCAAAAGGTTCGTAACCTTCTGGAAAGAGGTGAGATAAATCACTTTTTACGAAGTTCATCTCAGATACATTGGGAAGTTTTACATTCGCCAAATAGGCTTTTGCCTCTTCGTTCTTTTTAGTAAACATTTCAACGCCTTCCAAAAAAGGGAAACTATCAATTTTTGTAAATTTACCTTTTGGGTTTTTATTTATTGTTCTCATTATAATAATGATTTTGATACTTTATTTCGACCTAAAACCTTTTGGAAAATTTCAATTTATACGTTAATTGAAAGATTCAAGTGTCCACCAAGTCCAACCTCAACTATTTTTCTAAGCGTTGAGATTCTTATGTCTTTGATATTGTTTTCTACTCTCGAAATGTAACCTTTATTTGTACCACACTTTTCGGCAAGTTCCTCCTGTGTCATTCCTTGGCTAAGTCGAGCCTGTTGAAGCAAAACCCCAAGTTTAAATTCTTCGTAACCTTCTTCAAAAGTATCACGTTTTTCTGTTCCTTTTTTGCCATATTGTTCGTCAATGAACGAGTCAAGCGATTTAAGACTCTTGTTTGTCGTTTTCATAATCATCCTTAATTTTAAGTGCTTTTTCAATTTCTCTTTTTGGAGTTTTCTGCGTTTTTTTCTGAAATCCATTTGCCAATACAACAAGTTTTCCCTCGTCAAAAAAACAGAATATCCTAAATATATCACTACCTGTCTGTACCCTTATTTCATATAATCCATCAGTCCTTTCAATATGTTTTAGATAGTCAGTAGGTACTTGCTGTAAGGTTTCGACAACCTTGAAAGTCCACAAAATTTTGTCTTTCACTTTTTGCTTCTGTATATCGTGAAAGTCAGTAAAATAATCATTGTATAAATGGATATTTCTAAATTTTATTTCTTCCATATTGTAAAGCTATTGTTTGTTGTCCAATAATACAACTTAAAGTAATCAAATTTTGTTAGACTGAAAAAAGATGTTGCTAAAAAAATATAAAAAAGAACAGGTAATTCAACTACTGAATTGCCTGTTCTTTTTTGTGGTATAATCGGAGTTTATTTTAATCCAAAACCTTCTGAAAATTTTTCTTTACTCCTCTTTTTACCCTTTTTTGTTATGTTGAAGAATTTAACATTTTAAAAAACCAATAATTTTTGGAAATTGAGAATGGAAATCTTAGTTTAATGGCTGTGATATTCAATAACTTGAAAAGTACGACAAGAAATAAGTACGATAAAACTTTCGACTATTAGAGAATTGGCTGAAATGCTAAACAAAATTTCGTTACCCTATATGAAAAAATATACAATAGTGTTTCTTGTGTTTTTGTAACTATCACATCGAGCTGGCATGATTATTTTATGTATTATAAACAGTTAGGGCTTTATACCAGAACTCTTTTAATTATTTTTTATGAAGATGCACTATGAACGACGTGGCAAAGGGAAGCCACTTTTATTGATTCACGGGATTGGAGGCAGTTGGAAATCATGGAATTCAATTATTGACGGCTTGGCAAGTCACAGAGAGGTGCTGGCATTAGACTTGCCTGGTCATGGTGAAACGCCTGCCTTGTCTGGTGAAGTTTCCATCAGGACACTTGCAGATGCGGTTACTCTTTTTTTGCAGGAAAATAATCTCACTGGTATTGATGCTGTGGGTAGTTCTATGGGTGCAAGGCTTGTGCTGGAACTGGTGAGAAGAGGAAATGTGCTGGGTGCGGTGGTATCATTAGACCCAGGCGGGTTTTGGAAGGGGTGGGAAATACCGTTTTTCTACAATAGTATTGCAGCTTCCGTACGTCTTGTGCGTTTATTGCAACCTGTTATGCCAGACATTTGCAAAAGTGCCGTTGGTAGGTATTTGTTGATTTTGCAATTTTCAAAACAGCCTTCTAAACTTTCCCCTCAATTGGTTTGGATGAAATGCGGTCCTTTGCAGCCTCTCCATCGTTTGATGAATTGTTAGGGAATCTTGCACATGGTGAGCCACAACTGGGATTGCCATCTGGTTCT
>JANXML010000364.1 GCA_025354645.1 Arcicella sp.
AGTATCGGCAAGAAACGCCAATTCGTCTAAATATTCTTTGGTTTGTTCTGCGGTTTGTTTCTGTGTTTGAACAGCCACTAAAACAGCAGTCTCATTTTTTTCTTCTGTATTGTGCATAAATTATTTTGGATTGTGAACAGTTCAATTTCTATTTCACTATCAATGTTTATTTTATCATTTTCCTAAAATCAAATCATCTTTTAAACCCGCATGATAGGCATCTATTTGATTTTGGAGGAATTTGATATGTTGTTGAATCATAAATTTGTAAAATACTGAAATATCTTCAGTAGTTCGAGTTTCTCGCAAAACTTGGATATATTCAGCTTTATCTTCTTTAAAAACAATACTAAGTGGCTGATTATGATAGAGTTGAATATAATTCATTAATAATCTTGAACTTCTACCATTGCCATCACCAAAAGGATGAATTAGTGCCACCAAGTTGAAATGTGCCTCAAAAGCAAGAGCATGGACTTCTTGTGCTGTTTTAATTTGATTAATTTTCACATTGACATAATCACATAATTCTTTTACTTTACTGGGGACTTTTTTATAATCCATATACATCACCGAACCAGTTACAACCGTTCCCAATCTAAAATCACCTTCGCCAGATTGATACGAACCTCCCATTTGATTAATGATTCCGCCCGTATTTGTCATTACTTTCTTGCCAATTTCTTGAATAAATTTTGGAGTAATTGGACGTTTTTTCATTGCTTCCTCCGTGATGAATAATATTGCTTGATAATGATCAGAAACCATATCAATTTCAATCTGAGGCTTATTTTTAGGTTTTAAATTTTCAGTAATTAACAATTCAGTATCCTCCAAAGAAAGCGTTGAACCTTCAATAGAAGAAGAATGATGAATGACCGTTATTTGATTATACAATTCATAATTAAGACTTTTTTGCAACAAAAGTTGCTGGTATTGGTCTTGAATACGTTGTAAATCGTCCCATTGTTTTTGCATAAATTAAAATTCGTATATTTGTACTGTACAAGTAAAGCCTTATAAATTCGGGTTCCAGACGGTTCCTCTTAACGTTTCAACGTTATGCGTAATTTATAAAGTTTTGTATTTTTATACTTACTTATTGTTCATTCAAAAGTCCCTCATACCCAGCCAAGTGCATATAATTCTCTTCCTTCACCTCAAAAGCATGACCAAACTTACTTGCAATTAAAACTACTTCCAAAGGCTTTAAACTACCTTTTTGGGCTAATTCTTTGGATAAAGCAATTAAGAATTCTTGATTTTTTTCTAATAATTCACGAGTCTCTTTTGATAAATCTCGAATCATTTTTTCAATTGCCCAATCCGTAACGGTCATATCCATGCTGTATGGTCCTGAATGAGCATAATAGGCTTGGAAGTTTTTATCAAATCCATATTTACGGATATATTCCATAATCATGGATGTGCCTTCTTCACGGTCGAAAGAACGAGAAATAGTTGCTTTTTCTTCTCCAAAAACTATCTCTTCAGCTATTCCACCTGCCAAGAAAATTTTGATTTTGCTGATAATATTTTCCTTTGATAAATGTATCAAATGAGGAAACGAAAAGCCCTGTGCGTAACGTGAAGCCACTCTCGACTTCAATTGTAAAGGTGCAAGCCCCAATAAAATTCCGTAAACAATGGCGTGTCCCGATTCGTGAACGGCAATATTTGCTACCATATCAGGCGAATTATCTTGTCTAATTTGGTCAATTTTGCCTACATAATCTAACTCGATGGTTCGCTTTCCAGCCAATTGGGCAACAATTTTTCTTCTTTCAAAATCATAATCCATAGCAATGTGCATGAGATTTCCCATGAAGGCTTCAAATAATAATTTTGATAAATTGGCTTCTATAATATCAGTTATACTTGAAAAAACGGGACGAACGCCTTGTACTGGAAACACGCCATTTTGATAAATCAATTGGTTAAGATTCTTTGTAATTTCAATATCAACGCCAAAATGTTCTTTATTTTTCTTTACAATTTTCACTAATTCTTCCGAAATTAAACTTTCAAAATCGACCTTACGTAACGACTTATAAATCAAGTGAATATTGCCAAAACGGGCAACCTGCTCGGGCTTAAATTTACGTGAAAGAGCATTTTTAATGTCAACAATCGTAATTTTTTCAGTGTAAGCTCTAAAAATATCTGCTTCAATATCGGTTTCGCCAGTTTCATTTGCCATTGAGTAGGCTTCGTCCAAATTTCCCGAAATAATAATCAACGTTTTGGCGTGATTAATGGGTTCGTAAACCTTCTTTTTCTCCCGAGTTTGTTGCATCATCATCAACACTTCTTCCTCACGCATTTCCGCAATTTCATTGACTGATTCCTTCAAATCAAATATCTTTTTCAAACTCTGTGCTTCCCAAACGCCCACGGTTGCTTCTTCATCTTCCGCAGCATTTCCACCCATCGGATTCATCGGATCAGAAGGCATCGGAGGAGCATCTTTCAACTTTTGCTTACGTTTTTGGCGTTGCATGGCAGCATAAAGATAACGTTGCAAATAATCATCAATGGATTCTTTTGCGTCTCTCTTCGCTAATTTTCCATCCGACAATAATTCCCAAAAATCTTGGAAACGAGTATTCAAAAGTGGTTTTCCTTCTGAATCAATGGTATAAAATCGTTGAATTTCATCAAATAAAACAATGGCAGGTTTAGCATTATTGATTCCATTAGTTTCCAAAATTGACGAAACGCTACTGTTCCAAGTGCTTTCGCCGTTTGAGAGTTCAACCTCCACAAAACGGTCTTGATAGTCTAATTTTGAAACCAATTTCCTGATTAAATCGGTCTTTCCAACGCCCGTCATTCCCCACAGGTTAATAATTATTGGACGAGTCAAAATCTCTGGCATCAAATACCAAATTTGAATAAAATCGACCAGTTCATCAATGATGTAGTCGATACCAATAAATTCACGCTTTAATTCAATCTTAATGTTTTCAAGACGCTGTTTTTTGGTGTTTATCTCTTCGAGATTTATGTTTATTTTAGGTTGAATTGACATGTTTATTAGTAATTGGATACTTGTTATCGATTATTGGTCATCGGTTAAAGAAAATGGGAAGAAGCTTAATTAAGTGTTTAATAAAACTTCATCAATTTAATTTTTATTAAAAACTAATTGACCAATATCCAGTAATCAATAACTAAAACACAAATGTATTAACTAAAAATACAAATAATGTTTTACATTCGAGAATAAACCAAGAAAACGAATTTGAAATTTGATTGTCCTTCGGAGGACAATAACCATAAATAGGATTTTGAAGAAACCGAGAGGAGCTATTTAACAGAAAACTTGCTTTAAATTCATGATAATTGATACTTTATAAAAGTTTTAATATTCTATAATACAAATTTGGGGGTATTTTTTGGGAAAAGCAAATATAGTTAGTTACTGGTTATTAGTTATTTGTTGCTGGTTATTAGTTACTGGTTGTTCAAAATTTTTGTAAACCAATAACTAATAACCAATAACTAATAACCATTAACTGATTACTATTTACTTCATCGAGGAAATCAATTTTTCATTCAAAGCTACATAATCATCATTTTTAGCCTCTTTTGCAGCTACAATTGACTCATTTGCTGTTTTAGTTGCCGCCGCTTTGTCTCCCAATTTTGCTTGGATTTTTGCTTTTAAGTGCATAATCCAGAATGCTTTTGGATTATTTTCAATTGCTTTATCAGCCCAAGAAAGTGCTTTCGTTAAGTCCTTACCTGATTCAAAATAATAAGAAGATGCTTGAAAATATGGACGATTATCCACGTTCATTGCATTATCAATTGACTTGGAAATTTTTGAATCAATATCAGCCATTACTGAAAATGAAATTGCTGTTTTTTCCCACATGATTTGAACATCAGCACTTGAAGGCATCACGTTTGCAATATTTATTGTAAAAGTTTCAATGTTCATTGGCAACATCATAGGCTTAACTTTAAATTTTGCAACATCTTCTTCAGCTTTATATCCATCAACACCCCAATTATTAATTCCTTTGTTCAAAATAACTTCCCATTCATCTTTGTTTGGGATTGTATAAAGTACATACGAACCAGCCTTTACAGCCACTCCACCCACTTTTACGTCTTCACCAAAAGTTACTTTTGTTGCACCGTTTGCACCTGTTCTCCACAATTTGCCCATTGGAGCTAAATCACCGAAAACGGTACGACCTTTCATGTTAGGACGAGAATAAACGATTTCAATTGAAGACAATGCAAAATCTTGCTTAATGGTTTGAGTTGTACTTGGAGCAGGCATTTTGATTGCCTGAGCGTTAACTCCGAAACTTACTAAAACTGTTGCTATGATAGCGTAAAAAGTTTTTTTCATGATTATTTTTAATTTGCAACCACATAGATAACTTGAAAAACATAGGAAAGGCATTAATTTCTATATTTAAGTCAAAGATTTTTGTAGTTTTTGTTATAATTAATTGTAAAGTTAATGATTGTTTTGCGAAGAGAAATACCGTTTGTGTAAAATCATCAATCTGTAAATTGGTCAATCATAAAAAACAAGAAAATAATTAATAGCATATCAAAAGCTGGCAAAGCATTGATTTTTAAAGCTAAATCATAATTCTGATTTGAATAAGCAATCCAAGAAATTATTTGTGCAATGATTATCAAGATGGGCAATGCCGCCAAGCAACATACCAACGTCCAGGTTTTCTTGGATTTTTCTGAACCTGGAGCATCAAACATCATAGGTGACATTACGGCTCCAAAAATTGAGGGAATTAAAATAATAAGGAGAATTACATTTACAGTTAAAGCAGAAGTTTTCATTTTTTGAATTTAGTGATTAGAATTTGATTTTATTTACGAAGTAAAGTATAACAATTGAGCTTTTCAAATTATGATTGTCAATTACCATTTTTTGTAGGTGAACGATGAAAGGCTTTGATTTAGTCGAAAGAAAGATTAGTATTATCCATAATTTAGATTTTATTTTTTGACAAAAATGATGGTTTGGGTGAATAGTTTATTCAAATCTTATTTCTAATACTAATACTATTTTGTAATTTTAATTAAAATATTATTAAATTATTGCAATTAAAATATTATTTAAAATTGATTATATAATGAAACCATTATTACAAAAACTCCCATTACCCGCTGATTCATCATTTGTTTTAGTAGATTTTGATGTACCTTATTTTGAAACCCCTTGGCATTTTCATCCTGAATATGAAATTGTTTTGGTAACTAAAAGTACAGGACGACGTTTTGTGGGTGAACATATCAAAGAATATAAGGAAGGAGATTTATGCTTAATTGGTCCATACGTACCACATTTATATCGTAGTCACGATGAATATTATAAAGCAAATTCAACCTTGAAAGCAACATCAATTGTCATTCATTTTAATGATGAATTTTTGGGGAAAGATTTCTTTAATTTACCTGAAATGACGCACATTAAGGCTCTTTTTGAAAAATCAACGAAAGTTTTAGATATTGTAGGAGAGACGAATCAATTCATTACTAAGAAATTATACGATATGTTTTCGGAAACTCCAACTAAAAGATTATTATCATTATTAGCAATTTTGGATAAGATTGCACGCTCAAACGAGTACGTTTTTTTGACATCTGGGAACAGTTTTGGAACAAATATTAAGGATGCCGAACGAATAAATAAGGTTTTTCAATTTGTAATGAATAATTTCAAAGACGATATTAAATTAGTTGAAGTAGCCGACTTAGTTTCTATGTCTGAAAGTTCATTTTCAAGGTATTTTAAAAGTAGAACAAATAAAAACTTCTCAGAATTTATTACTCAAATTCGAATTGCCCATGCTTGCAAATTATTAGTGGAAGATAAGATTGGAATTGCCGATATTTGTTACGAATCTGGTTTTAATAACCTTTCAAATTTCAATAGAAAATTCAAAGAATTGATGGATATTTCACCGTCTGCTTATCAAAAACAACTGCTAAAAGCATAATTATATACTACTAATTTTAGAAAAAGTCTTATTTAATTATTTTTTTACAATCAATCGAAGAAAATAGTTTAATCTTTAAAAAAATACGTTTAAATTGATTTTAAAACTTTAAAGTACATTTTTCTCGTTTATTTGTAAAAAAAAGTTTATTTCTTGTTACCGTATAATAAGTTTTTTTGGAAGTGAACTATTTTTTTTTATACATTTGTAACAACAAAAGGGAATTAATAGTTACTATACAATCTTAATCTCTCTCTTGTCTTTTTAGCCAATATATTTATAAAACATTTTAGCACGTGCTATGTCATGCTTGAAGGTATGAGATGGGGTTGTTGAGGTATGTCAAATTCTGAAAAGAAACATTTAGACTTACTCATTTTCTCTTAATCGTATTCCCTCATTCCATGATTGCTTTGAATATTATATTGGTCTTCCCAGAAGGCTACGTTTTCTTTTTTTGCAAATCTTAATCTTTTTGTTGGGGTTTGTGGGTGTGGATTCATTATAATCCTTACTCAAAATGAAATTGATTAGAACCACTATCTCTATAAACATTTATCGGAATCTGTATTTACTGTAATCGTCTGATTATCAGCACAGAATTGGCATGTTTTTGCGATAGATTTAATCATTTTTACAATTAAACTAATTTTTTAAAATCAATTTAAACAAACAAACAAAATGAAAAAGTTAACATTAGCAATTATTGCCGTTTTTGGATTTGGTGTTTCAACGTATGCTCAGGACACAAATACTGACAATCACACCGTAACGATTACGATTCCAGAAGTAGCTCTTTTAGATATTGAATTGGCTGGTTCTAAAAACATTACAACTTCATTCACGGCTCCAACCGAAGCTGGTTTAGGAATTGTTGCTCCAACTTCTGGACTGAATTCTTTATGGTTGAACTATTCTTCTATCGTAACTGCCTCAGGTCCAGATATGTCTCGTACTGTTTCTGTGAAAGCATCAGGACTTATTGCTGGAACGGCTTTGAATGTAACGGCTGGTGTGCCTGTTATTACTGGTGGAGGAACTGGTGGAACTCCTGTGGCAATCACTGCTATTACAGCAACTGACCAGACTATCATCACGGGTATTGGTAGCGTTTGGACGGGTGACGGTGTGAGTTCTGGAAGCAATATTACTTATGCTTTAACGGCTCCAGCATCATCTTATGGTTCATTGGTTGCTGGAACAACAGCAGTTACTGTAACTTATACTTTATCGGATAATTAAGAATCCGTAACTATTTTATACTACGTAATTAGGGTTTTTTATAAAAATTAACCTTAATTACGTATATACTAATACGTTATATTTCATCGACTCAAAATATCGTTTTTGAGTCATAAATTAACATAAAATGAAAAAGATAATCGTCTTTGGAATCTTGTGTATGAGTTTAAGTTTTATTGGTTTTTCGCAAGATACCAATTTAGACAGTCATACATTAACAGTAACCATTCCAGAAGTGGCTTTATTGGATTTAGAAACTTCTGCAAATAGAAATTTCACCTTGGCTTTCACAGGTCCGATGGGTACAGAAGCAGGAAAAAGAATTCAAAATCCACTTCCAAACGCTGATATTTGGATAAATTACACGTCAATCGTAACTGCTTCGGGTCCTGATGTAAGTCGTAATGTGAACGTAACGAGTAGTGTAAACAATCCAGGTGGTACGGCATTTTCAGCCACAGCAGCCGCTGATGCAGGACTTGGTGCTGGCACGGTTGGCACTACTTTGGGTAATGTAAGTGTTGATAATACCATTCAACCAATCATCACAAACGTAGGAAGTTGTTACACAGGCAATGGTCCCACAAAAGGACATAGATTAACTTACAACACCAATGTTGTGAATGCTAACTATGCTTTGTTACGTGCTGGAACCACTGTTATGGTGATTACTTATACTTTAACGGATAATTAAAAGTTTGTAAAAACCATTAATTAAGCCTTTGAATCATGGTTTTCACGATTGAAAACCATGATTTATAAAAAATACCACATTTTCAAAAAATATTTATAGCCATGAAAACTTCACGTTTTTTCGTTTCCCTATTTTTTATAGGGCTTAGCTTCACACGTGCCTTTGCGGGAGTAATGATACTCAACGGTCTCACACATCTTCATAATGGAGCCAGTGGAAACACGATTTCTGGCATTATCAAAATGAAAAATGATGGTAAAAAAGAAAATCGAGTATTGGTTTATCGTCAAGATTTATCATTGGATTGTGATAAACCCAATGATTATAAAGACGTAAACAGTCATTCACGTTCTCTGGGGAAATGGTTGAAAACCAATGTGGACGAAAAGGTACTTCAACCCAACGAGGAATATGAAGTTAGTTATACCATCACTGTACCCCCAGGAACAATCGAAAATGGAACTTATTGGGCATTAATTATGGTGGAAGTGGCTGACCCCTTAACCGAGGAAACGCCTCAGGGTGTCAAAATTGATTCAAAAGTAAGATATGCCATTCAGGTGATTACGGACGTTGGAGCTTTTCAAAGTCCAAAATTAAACTTTGAGAAAGTAGAATTAAAAACAAGTGCCGTGAAAGATACCGTTACGAGTTACAAAATAATTAAGGTCAAATTAAAAAACGAAGGGATATTTTTGGCAAGAGCCAAACTCAATTTAGAAGTATTTAATAGTTTAGGAGAAAAGGTAAAGGTAATAAATGGCATACAAAGAAAAGTATATCCAAGTTATTGCAATGATTTTGAGATAGAATTAAAAGGTTTACCCAAAGGAAAATACGATGGCGTTCTGGTGGCAGATAATGGCAAAGACTTATTTGGGGAAAATTTAACGATAGAAATTGATTGAGCTTGATTAGCTATTAATATGTGCAAGGTTATTAAACTGTGAAGTTTGTTTTATAACAGATTCACAGTTTACAGCCAATTTTTAAGCGTTTTTAAATAATAATTACCTCCGTAAAAGCCATAATAAACACTAATTCCCCTTGAAAAATATAATAAAGATATTGATACTTTTAGCGTTTCCATTGGCAATTTCCGCCCAAAATTCGCTGAGTGTAAAAGTATTAAATCCCCAAAAACGGATAAAACCTGGCACTCATTTTACGATGTTCGTGGAAGTAAGTTCAGAAAAACCTTTTGAAAATAAGGTTGAAGTAGCTTTACTGTTGCCCGATGATTGGAATGTATTGATGAGCAAATCACCGAAGAAATTTGTTGATGAAACGTTGGTGAAATATATGTTTACAATTGCAACGCCAAATCTTGCCAAGAAAGGGAAGTATAATTTCGGAATAAGAGCATTTGGAAAAAATTATGTCGAAGAAATTGATAATCAAACCATTGAAATTGAGCATATTAGGCAAATTGAACTAACGGCTTTGACCCCACCCGAGTTTGTGAAGGAAGGAGATACGCTACAAACTGATTTTATGATTCAGAATTTGGGAAATAATCCCGAACGAATTGCTTTAAAATCTCTCCGTGGACGAGTTGAGTTACCAAAAGTAGATTCATTATCAAAAGTTGATACGTTGAATTTGGGCGTAAAAATCTCAAAAAAAGAGAAGAAGAAAAAGAAAATCAAAGAGATTCCTAATGAATTGAAAACTGATTCAGTTACAATTCAACCTAATGAAGTTTTGCAGTTAAAAGTAGTTCAGATTATTCCAAAGACGGATTATGGTTCGTGGAGTACGGTAACGGATTTACAGGTAATGATGCAAGATTCAAGTCGTCCAATTTCCAAGGCTCTGACAATTCCTGTTTTCTCAAATAAGCTCAAAAAAAGCGACCCCTATTTGCGTTTTCCAATTGATGTTGGGTTGTGGTACAGCAATTTCAAAATTGGTGATAGACAAGTCGGCGGTTATCAATTTGATTTGAGAGGAAGAGGAGATTTAGATTTTGCTCAAAAACACCACCTTGATTTTATTATTCACGGACCAAACCGATTTAATGTGCCTGCGGTTGGTAGTTTTGACCAATATAGTTTGGAATATACTTTCAAAAAAATGTCTAAGATTATCGTTGGAGACTACAATCTGAGAGTGAGTAATTTGATTGAATTAGGTCGTTTTGGGCGTGGATTACGATTTGAACAAGCCACAAAGAAGGTTGATTTTGCCGTTTTTTATCTTAAACCAAGATTCAACCCGAGTCAGGGTGATACTTACGGTGGAGCGGTAACTTTTAAACCCACGGATAAATTAAATTTTACGCTAAATTATGAATCGAAAGTTTTGATTGATAATACTCAAAAGGCAATTGATGCCAATTTTGTTGGCTTAACAACCAAATATTTTGGCAAAAAAATTACGCTTGAAAACGAAGTGGCAACCAGCAATGCCACAGGAAAAGTAGATTTTGGTATATTTAACCGACTCAACTGGCGTTTAGGAAGATTTCAATACAATAATGATATAGTTTATACGGGCAAGAATTTTTTCGGATTTTATAAAGATAGCTATCTGTTAATCAACAGTTTAAGTTATTTTTTATCCAAAAGAATTAGTTTGAATTTACTGAATAACATTACCCGATTAAATCCAAGTCTTGATTTGACCGTTTTTAATACCTCACCGTATTCATCCTTAAATATGCTTTCGATGAATTATCAAGTGAGCCAAACTCATAGAGCGTTTTTGAGTTATGAACAACGGTCAAGGGAAGACAGAAGTGTGAATAAAACTTTCAATTTTAAGGAAGAGTTTGGGCGATTGGCTTATTATGTAAACGCAAAGAAATTCAACTTATGGGTTGATACTCGTTACGGAACTACGCAGAACTTGCTCATAAAAACTGATTCGTCGTCAAACACTCGATTATTTCAAGGAATTATTCAGCCGCAATTTAGAATTCTGCCCTGGTTTTGGCTTGGGGGATATTTTGATTATCAAAGGACAGCCAAATTTTCTAATGATAATACGCTTCGTAATTTTTATTACTACGGAGGTTCAACAAGAATTAATATCTCCAAGTATTTTAACGCAACTTTAAATTATCGAAATAACTACGCACCCGATGAATTATTCGAGAAAAGATCTTTTGTTGATTTGAATGCAATGTTACACTTAGGCAATCATGAAATTTCTTTGGTCGGTGGAAAAGCATTTATTCCAAATGCACAGTTCAATAATGAAAATACGGAGTTTTTTACCATTAAATATGCTTTCAGAATTAACGCCCCGATTGCTCGAAATAAAAAATTGAGTACGATCAAAGGGACTTTATCAAATGCTGATTACAGTATCAATCCAAAAGGTGTAATTGTTCAGTTGGGCGACCAAAAAGTGATGGCAGATGCCACGGGATATTTTCAGTTTACGAACTTAAATGCAGAGAAATATTACATCAATGTGCTGAGAAGTTCGATGGAAAAAGGGGTAATTGTGGGTGTGAAAAACCCAGTGGAAGTGCGTTTAAAGGCAGATACAGTGATGAATATAACCATTCCATTAACAAAGACTGGTAATGTGATTGGTAAAATAAATTTCATCAAAAGCGAGGCGGTGGGAGTGGCTGATATTACACAAAACAAACCCATAGTGTTATTAAAACTCTTCAATGAAAAAGAATCCTTTTTAACCCAAGTAAACAAAAAAGATGAGTTTTCATTTAAAGAAATTAAACCTGGAAAGTATAAAGTAATAGCTTGGGTGCCAGGCAAAACTGACCAATATTCAATTAGCAATACTGACCAAGAAATAGAATTGAATGCCAACCAAACCAGAGAAGTTTCGATTAACGTTACGCCAACGGTTAGAAAAATTCAGTTCTCGAATAAAACGATTCAACTTAGCACCAAGAGATGAAAACCGCACTTATCATAGCCCTTTGTCTATGTCAGTGGGTAGCCATCTGTCAGACAACAACCTCCACCAACGTTGGGGTAAGTTTACCGTCAATTGCATTGTTAGATATTGAAAATAATGGGAGTATTAATCTTGAAATCACCGCTCCAACCGAAGCTGGAAGTCCGATGATAAATAACAGTAGTAATAATTCGGCGTGGTTAAATTTTACTTCCGCTGTGGGTGTGAGTGCGAGCAGAAATGTATCCGTACAAGTAACTTCTGGAATTGCTTCGGGGTATCAAATTGTGCTTCAACCACAATCCTATTCGGGTGGAGGAGCAGGGCAATTAGGGAGCAGAATTCCTACGATTAATCTTTCCAGTATGTCCCAAAAAGTGATTGATAATATTGGGGGAGCCTTTACAGGTAATGGTTTGGGAAATGGCTATAATTTGAAATATTCGCTCGCTATTACCAATTATGCAAATTTAAGAAAAGAGAATACAACTTTTATAATTACCTATACTTTAACCGATAATTGAACTGATGAAAACGATTTTATTTTGCATAATATTCTCATTATCAATTAATTGCATTAATGCTCAGTCTATTAATGCCATTGGAAGTTGGTCGGTTTCTGTTCCATCAAATACGATTTCAGAGGCTGGGAATGATTATAATATGAATCTTACGAGTATGACAAACCAGACAACGTTGGATATAAATGTTCCCCTTTCAACAACGAATTGGCGAGTGGATGTCAATAAACAAGATTCATTTTGGAATAACTCATTAACGCTTTGGATTCGTAAAACGGGCGATGGAGTTGGCGTTGCGGGAAGCAGTATTTCGCCAATAGGATTAATTCCATTTTTCCAATTAGCTAATATGGGGCAATCATTTTTTTCGGGCGTAAAAAATTATGTTGGTTTACCCGTTCAATATGAAATTAGGGGTTTGTCAGTATTAATTCCTGCCTCAACCTACAATACAACGGTTGTTTATACCATTACTGAGTATTAAAAACATTCAAAATCAAGGAGAATCGTGCGGATGATTTTGAGTTATTGGAAGCGTACCTTTTAAAGAAGGTTATATTGGCTATAATATAAAAAGTAGCACTGTAATGGCAAGGTAATTATTCCTTGCCATTCTTTTTTGAATCGAAAAAATCAAACTTTTAATGCCATGATACTCTCAAAAAATGACAAATTGAATGTTTTAAACATCGGATTGATGATGGTGAGTTGCGTAATTGCTTTCATCATACCTTTTGAAACTTTTTTATTTGTATATGCCGTATTAGGTCCTCTCCATTATCTAACTGAAATTAGTTGGCTTCACGACAGACAATATTTTACCAAAGGAAAATATGATTATCTTGTTTTGATTCTAATTGCTTTCTTTTTTTTAATTATAAAATTAGGTAATCTATATGAATGGAACTTGCCGATAACTTCCGAATTTAAAGATAAGATTATGTTTTTGGGGTTGGTAGGAGCAGTTTTGATGGTTTTTGTAAAAAATGGGATGATGAAAATATTTGGATTATTTTTTATTTTAATGATGTCAAACATAATTTTCAAAGCCGATAACCGAGATAATTTAGCCTTCTTTTTATCGGTTTTACTCCCAACACTAATTCATGTTTATGTTTTCACGGGTTTTTTTCTATTGTATGGTGCTTTGAAAAGTCGGAGTAAATCAGGACTTTTATCTTTGGCTGTATTTATTTTATGCCCTTTTTTGCTTTATTTTTTATTCCAAAATACACTTTCCTTATCCGTCAGTAGATATGGAATACAAGCGTATCAAGCAAATGGAGACGGTTTTTTTAAAAACAATGTAGCTTTTCTACAAAAACTTTTTGATATAAATTTCATTCAAGCAAAGAACGCTTCTGGAAATCTACTTTATTATCAAGATACCCTAAAACCCGCTATTGATACCGAAAAAGCGATGGGAATCATTTTCCATTCAAAATCTGGCATTTTATTGATGCGATTTATTGCTTTTGCATACACTTACCATTACCTAAACTGGTTCAGTAAAACGGAAGTAATTAAATGGCATCAAATTCCTAAAATAAGATTTATTGCCGTTATTGTTATCTGGATAATTTCAATCTCTCTTTATTCATACAATTATTCAGTAGGGATGCGGTGGTTATATTTTCTTTCTTTTTGCCACGTACTCTTAGAGTTTCCGTTAAATATGATTTCGATAACTGGAATTGGCAAAGAATTATGGATAATTTTTAGAAACGGATTTTCTAATTCTATTAATACGAATCAAAAATTATCTTCCTAAAACAAAAAAGGCTTCTCAATCTCTTGAAAAGCCTTTTTTTGATTCTATTTTAGATAATTAAACGTTACAGCCTAATTCCCAATCCCTAATTACCTAAAAACTACGCCGCAGCCAAAGCCTCTGCACCACCAACAATTTCAAGAATCTCTTTGGTAATTGCTGCTTGACGTGAACGGTTATATTCTAATTTCAGTGCCTTAATTAATTCACCAGCATTTTCTGTTGCTTTGTCCATTGCGGTCATCCTTGCTCCATGTTCGGAAGCATTAGATTCTAAAACAGCTTTATAAATTTGCAATTTCAACGCTTTTGGCATTAATTCAGTAATGATTTCTTCTTCTGATGGTTCAAAGATATAATCAACGTTTGATGTTTTTATAGCTTCATTTTTCTTTTCAACCATTGGCAAAATTTGCTCAGTTGTTAAAATTTGCGTTGCCACATTTTTAAATTGATTATAAACGACTTCAACGATATCATATCTGCCTTCTTCAAAACCTTTCATAGCTTCTTCGGCGGCTTCACGAACTGTTGCGAAACTTAAACGAGCATAAATTCCCGCAAATTTATTACTTACATTATAACCACGACGAGTTAAATATTCACTTCCTTTCTTACCAATTGCCATGATTTCAACATTCCCCGCAACACGTTGCAAGGCATATTTTTCGTCGATTAAATTGATAACAACTTTTCCTACGTTTGCATTAAATGCACCACATAGACCACGGTCAGAGGTTACTGCAATTACTAAAACATTTTTCACTTCACGAACAACTGTATAGGGATTACCTTCAACGTTATCAGCATTTGCAGAAACAGTAGCAATCATTTCAGTCAATTTCTGTGAATACGGACGCATCTGTGTGATGGCTTCCGTTGCACGACGAAGCTTAGCTGCCGAAACCATTTTCATGGCTTTGGTTATTTGTTGAGTGGAATTTACCGATACAATTCGGTTACGGACTTCTTTTAATGAAGGCATGGTTTTTTTTAGTTATGAGGTATAAGATATGAGATATGAGGTTTCCCATAGTTTGGAAAATTTCATATCAACATTAAATCATACTTTTGACTTCATAATCCAGTATTCAAATTATGAAGTACAAAACATGGGCTTTCTACCTCATACCTCATACCTCATAATTCATACCTAAATTTAAGCATATTTTGGAGCTACTTCTTTCGATACTTTCGTTAAAACGTCAGTCAAAGAATCATCGTATTTTCCAGCTTTGAGGGCTTCCATCGTTGTTTTTTGCGTTGTGTTCATCATGTTGACGAAATCTTTTTCAAAATCACGAACCTTTGAAACGGCTACGTTATCTAAAAGACCTTTCGTCGAAAGGAAAATCATCGCCACTTGTTCTTCAACTCTTTGTGGATGACCATTTAACTGCTTCAACATTTCCAAATTACGTTTGCCACGTTCAATCGTCAATTTTGTGGAAGCATCAAGATCCGAACCGAACTTAGCAAACGCTTCCAATTCACGGAATTGTGCTTGGTCAAGTTTCAAAGTTCCTGCTACTTTCTTCATTGGCTTAATCTGAGCATTTCCTCCCACCCGTGATACTGAAATACCTACGTTAATAGCTGGACGAATACCTGCGTTGAAAAGGTTAGTTTCCAAGAAAATCTGACCGTCAGTAATCGAGATTACGTTAGTAGGAATGTACGCAGAAACGTCACCCGCTTGGGTTTCAATGATTGGAAGAGCCGTTAATGAACCACACCTTTCACCAAATGCTTAATAGATTCTGGTAAATCGTTCATGTTTTTTGCAATCTCATCAGAAGAATTAATCTTGGCAGCACGTTCTAACAAACGACTGTGAAGATAGAAAACGTCTCCTGGATATGCCTCACGTCCTGGCGGACGACGAAGTAATAAAGAAACTTCACGGTATGAAACCGCTTGTTTCGATAAATCATCATAAATAATTAAAGCCGAGCGACCTGTATCACGGAAATATTCACCGATGGCAGCACCCGTAAATGGAGCGTAGAATTGCATCGCTGCTGGCTCTGATGAACCTGCCGCCACAATTACCGTATAATCCATTGCACCCGCCTTACGTAGCGTTTGTTCTATTTGTTTAACAGTTGAAGACTTTTGTCCACAAGCTACGTATATACAATACACAGGCTTACCTGCATCGTAATATTCTTTTTGATTAATAATGGTGTCAATACAAACGGTAGTTTTACCAGTCTGACGGTCACCAATCACCAATTCACGTTGTCCACGTCCTACTGGAATCATCGCATCAATCGCTTTGATACCCGTTTGTAGAGGCTCCGTTACTGGCTGACGGAAAATTACACCTGGTGCTTTACGTTCCAAAGGCATTTCGTAAAGATCACCCGTGATAGGTCCATTTCCATCAACTGGTTCGCCAAGTGTATTCACAACACGACCGCAAATACCATCTCCTACTTTGATTGATGCGATTTCGTCGGTACGTTTCACGGTATCTCCTTCTTTGATTCCAGAAGCATCACCCAACAATACTGCTCCGACGTTATCTTCTTCGAGGTTCAAAACAAGAGCTTTCAAACCGTTTTCAAAAACGACTAATTCACCTGCTTGTACTTTCGTTAGTCCGTAA
>JANXML010000009.1 GCA_025354645.1 Arcicella sp.
TAAGGATTTGGGATTTGGGATTTGGGATTTCGCCTTTGTTGGTGTTTTCACCAACAAGTTACCGTCCGATTTGTTGGTGAAAACACCAACAATGGCGAATATTAGAGAAAACACCAATTACGAATATCAATATTTATAAAATTATAATTCCCATGAAAAAACAATTATGTATTCTTTCAATAGCCTTATTTTTTACCATAAAAATAAACGCTCAAATTGGCATCAATGCCTCCAATACTCCTCCCAATACTTCGGCAATGTTGGATGTGAGTAGTACGACAAAAGGAATCTTAATTCCCAGAATGACGACCATTCAGAAAAATGCTATTCCCAACAAAACAGAAGGTTTGATGGTCTATGATACTGATTCAAAGCTGTTTAGTTATTGGATTGTTGGGACTGGGACATTTGGGTATTGGATGGATTTCCCTCAAACCGTAGCCCCCAATTGGTATGCCAATGGAAGCAATATTTATAATACAAATGGTGGAAATGTGGGGATTGGTAATTATTCACCCACAGCGAAATTGGATGTAGCTGGTAAAATAAAAATTGGAAATGATAGCCAAGCAGGAACAGAAGGAACAATAAGATATAATTCGACCAATAAGTATTTTGAAGGTTATGATGGTACAAATTGGGTAGCTTTTAATGCTAATAATGCTCCAACTTTACCACAAAGTGCTATTGTATTGAGTGAAACCAAAACGAATACAAATCTAACCAATGCGGGTTATTCATTGAATGGAATAACTGATATTAGAAATAGCCAATATGTGTCGGGGGCTTTTGGGTGGTATAAATCGTTAAGTACGGTTAATCCTGTATCAGCAAGAAACTATCATACAGTAGTGTGGACAGGTACAAAAATGATAATTTGGGGAGGGTATGACCCTAACAGTAGTGTAGGTCTGACTGATGGAAAAACCTATGACCCTACCAATGATTCTTGGTCAGCAATTACTACTTCTTTTCTTACAGGTAGAGGAGAACATTCTACTATTTGGACGGGTTCAAAAATGATTGTTTGGGGAGGAGAAAGCTCAAACGGTATCTTCTTAAATGATGGAGGTATTTATGACCCCACAACCGATTCATGGATTACTATAAACACCTCGAATCTACCATCAGCACGCACCGCACATACAGCAATCTGGACTGGAAATAAAATGATAATTTGGGGAGGATATAATGGTAATATTAGATTAGGTGATGGTAAGATATATGATTTAACTTCAAATACATGGGCTTCGATGAGTATGATAAATTCCCCTTCACCAAGGGGTAATCATACAGCCATTTGGACAGGCTCAAAAATGATTATTTGGGGAGGTTATGATGGCGGTATTTTGACCAATGGAAAAATTTATGACCCATCAAATAATACTTGGACGAATATAAATTCTACAAATGCTCCACAGTCAGGCCTTCAACATTCAGCAATTTGGACGGGTTCTAAAATGATTATTTTTGGTGGGCTGGGTTTTGCAAATAGTTGTAAAATTTATGACTCTCAAACGGATACTTGGGTTACGGGCAGTTCTACAAATGCACCGCCTCTTTGGGGACATACGGGAATTTGGACTGGTACAAAAATGATAGTTTTTGGTGGAAATACACCTTATGGAGGAATCTATGACCCAATATCTGATTCATGGGACATCAACCCTTTATTTCTTTCTGATTATACATCTTCTATAGGTCATTCAGCAGTTTGGACAAGTGAGGACATGATAATTTTTTATGCAAACAAAGGAAACATTCTAAAAAAAGACTTCAAATCTCCTGCCTCCAAGTCAATGTATTTATTTCAAAAAAACTGATGATATAGAATTTAAACACAATAAATAAAATGGAAAAGATTTATAAAAACAGTCATTATCTCTTCATTGCCATACTTTTGATGGCAATTGCAGGTTTTTGGAAAACCTATTTTGGTAAAATTCCAACCTTCAACGGTGTTTCAGGGTTGATGCACTTTCACGCCATCATGGTACTTTCATGGCTCGGCATTTTGATTGCTCAACCAATTCTTATTTTGAATAAAAAAGTAGAATTGCACAGAATTGTGGGTAAGGTTTCCTATTTAGTTGTGCCATTATTACTTCTTTCAATAATTCTATTGATGCGACTTTCTTTTATCAAGAATACACTTCCTGCAAATCCTGATATTGATTTGCGGTTGGTAGGTATCGCAGACCTTACCTTTTTTATTCCATGCTATTTATTGGCAATTTATTTCAGAAAGAAAACCACTTATCATGCCTGATTTATGGTCATGACGGTACTGCCGTTCATAAATCCAGCCTTGGGAAGATTGAATTTGCCTGGACCGCTTTTAGCAATTGTCATCATGGTCGGTTTAATCGTTTATGAAGCCTTCAATAAAAAAATACTCCTGCCGTATCTGATTGGTTTACCCGCTTATGTTTCTATCTATATTTTCTATCTATTTATCATCAATGCCGACCAATGGAGAGCATTTTGGTGGATGTTTTTTTAGAAATTGACCGTATTTTAACCAAATTTAATCGCATAATCATGACAACAAAAATTCTCACAGAAACACCCGCACAAACCTCAAAATGGGCATTATTTATTTTTACCATTTTGTCATTTTACATTCTTGGAGTCATCCTCGCTTCGTATTGTATCACTTATCCACGCTTTGATGATGTGCATGATAATTGGCAACAATTTATGTCGCTCTACAATCATAAAATGACGGTTTTCCTAAAAATTCCGTCCATTTTATGGCTTTTGTCGGCTGTTTCCCTATATTTTTTTAGTCCAAAAATCTTTCCAAAATGGGCAATTTATGCTTGTATTGGACTGACACTCATTTCTGTTTCGACAACCGTATTCAGTATTTTACCAATATTTAGTGCTATGGAAAGCGTTGGTTTTAATCCAGAAACCCATGCTAATTTATTATCAATTTCTATGTTTTTCCAAATAATTCCCGCAGGAATTGTGTGTTTGCTGATTCTATTTTTTCTGAATATTTATTTTCAAGCCATCAAACCAATTGCTCGTTGGATTTTTATTATCGTAACGGTTTTATCATTTTATCTTATTGGTTCAAATACCGTTGAGGCTTTAATTGAATATCGTTTATGGAATATCGTTAGCGAAACAGATTGGTTGACTTACCGCCGTAGTGGTCCCAGTTTTGGGCTTTTTGTAGCCGTTTATTTATTGCCAGGTTGGTTGCCGATTTTATTAATAATTCCGATGATTTGGCTACGTCCGAAAGGCGTTTCAATCATGCTCCCGATTTGCTTTTTATTATTTGAAATCTGGGGTGCTTTCATCACCGCAACGTATTTTATTCCAAAAGCTCAAATGCCTTTGGATGATGCTTATTCAAAACAAATTTTGATAGATTTAGTGAAAAATGATGATTTAAAGCGTGTTTGGGTAATGTATGTGCTTGGGGTAATTGCAGGTTTGATGTTTTTCAAGGCTAAAAATGCTACAGAAATAAAATATTGAATCTTTTTTAAATTACTCCTAAGCTGAGAAGGCTTAATAATTCAGTAATCATAAATTTTAAACACAAACACAATGAAAAATATCCTAATTTTTAGTATGCTAACTGTCTTATTTCTAAGCTCTTGCAAAAAGGAAATGGACATGGGCAAGTATAAACTCACCAAAGAAGATTCCACTCGAATTGACTTAAAGAGTTATCCCGAAATACGAAAAGAACTGATTGCATTGCGAATGGCAAATGTGCCTGATAGTGCTTTTAAACCAAAAAAAGCCAACGATTGCATGGATGATATGGTGGCAGTTGGACCCGCAGGTGAAAGGTCAATTGGAAATGAACAATGGAAAAAAGGCTTTGAGAAAAATGCCGTGTCTTTCAAAAAAGTAGAATTAATCCCTAATAGTGACATCGTAAGGATTTATAACGAAGGCAAAACCGCCGTATTGAATTATGTGGTAAACGTAACTTTCGACACTCCAGCGGGGGACTTCAATTTGAATGTTTGTCGGGTTGAAACTTACATCAAAAAAGGAGATGTTTGGTGCATGGTAGCTGGACAAGGAACTCAGCCTGCTGATTGGGGAGACGAATTTTTCACGTGGATATTAAGAATTATCGCAGCTTTTTTTACGGGCTTAATCTTCATGTTTTTAATTATGCGATGGCGATTGAATAAATTGAGAAAAACCACTAAATAAATGATGATTTTTTACCACTTGATTAGGTCTTAAAACTGATAATTATTAAAAGTAATAATTTCTATTTTAAAATCTTCATTTTATTGAACTTGCCTAATTTTATATCCCATGAAAATCCATTATTCTTTATCATCATTAAGCCTTTAAGATTTTATTTGATTCTAAGGCGGTTAAATTTTCTATATTTTCTCAAATAATTGTTTATTACACTGAAAATCAGATAGTTATAAACGATTTTGATTTTTTTGTAAATGTTTCAATAAACTCAAATTTTGAAAATAAAGACGCTAAACTAACCTCAGAGTAGATTTCGTGTTAATGTTAAAGTGGTGCTGTAAAGTTTTGGTATTCATCCTTTCTTCCATTTACATTTCTAAAGATACTTTTTAATCGCTGAAATATGTCTGGTTTAAACTCAAATATTTCCAAAATTGAATTCAATTTTGGAAATATCTAACAAAATTTTACACTTTTTCCAAAATTAAAGCTCTTTTATTAAGCCTAAAAAAGGTGCTTGATAGATAGATATTGAATCTTCAAAGGATTCGTCAATGAGAATTTCTTTTGATATACCTCTCAAATCTCTCCAAATTTCCACTAAATCATTCGTAACCAAAAATCGACCAGAAATTTTTATCGTAATATCAAAATCGTTTGCATTCTTTACCTTTTCCCTAATTTTTTCCGCTTTATCAGTGATTAGTTGTGGCGTTGATTTTTCGGTTTTTGTAATTTTAACTGTTTTGGGAGAAGCAATATAATTAGTGATTGATTCGATACTTTCAACTTTTTCTTTAATATTCGCCTTCCCAAGTTCTTCGATATCTTTCTTCGGAATTTTAATATTACCATTCAAAAAATCTCTTTTTAGTTCGGATGTCATGTTTTCAACGCCTTTCGCAAATTCAGCATCACGGCGAATGGTCTTTTCGTTAATTCCGTAATGTGCGGCTAATTTTTGAGAGGTTTTTACGGACGTACCTGTAATAGAGAAATTGTCAGTTTTCTCAACTTTTTTCTCTTGATTATATTTTAAACCACGATAATATGCAATCTCATTGGGAGACATATTTCTTCTGCCCAACTGCAAATCAATCATCCATGAAATCACATCGTCAAGTGATTGAAATTTCATGATACTTACAGCAAAGGAAATATTATTTTCAGTACAAATTTTGTAACGGTTGTGTCCGTCAATCAGCACAAATTGCTCCTCATTGGTCTGTGAATCTGGATTTATAACTTTCTGAGTAGTTTGCCAAATTTTTAAACTATCCTGACAACCATTCGCTATAATATTAATTTTCAGTTGCTCAACTTCGTCAATATCCAAAGGTCTGATTAGATCTTTGAGAATAGGCAAAATGAGAATATTCTTTTTTATTCCTTCATCGTTCAACAACGTGTTGGTCATTGATGCCTTGGCTTTTGCTTGGATTATATCTTTTATATCCTTTTTCATGGTTGGATTTTAGTTTAAGATTTCGTCAATGAGTTCATCATAAGCAACCGCTACGACCGACTTACTTTTGAAATTAAAAAGTTGTTCTTTCATTGCCTGAGCTTTTGAAACATCAACTTTCTTCTTGATTTCAGTATTAAAAACTTTTACGTTTGCATAAGTTTCACGGACAAATTTCTTGAATCCATCATGCACCATGTTTTTCTCAACCATCGTAAACAAAATCCCTTCTACTGATACGTTTCTACCACTATATTTCCCAATGTCGTTAATTACTTTGAAAATAGTGTCTAATCCGACAACTGCACTTGATTCTGGTTGTACTGTTACCAAGCAACTGTGGCTTGCATTTATGGCATTCTGAGTGAGTAAGCCAAGGCTTGGCGGACAATCAATCAGAACAAAATCATAATTTTCGATTAAAGTAATATTCAGAGCTGCACTTAATCTGTGTTGATTCGAAATGGCAGTCAAAAGTTCTGATTCAATTTTCTGTAATTTCAAATCAGAGGGAACGATATACAAATTTTTATTTACTTCAACTTGATTCAGTAATAAATCAATGTCCAACATGGAATCTGCCACTTGACCATTTTCCGTTCCAACTTCAAATATTTGGGATAAATTACCCTGAGAGTCCATATCTACCATCAATACTTTCAATCCTCTGCGTGCCATCGCTTCGCCGAGAACGGCGGTCGTAGTTGTCTTACCAACGCCACCTTTATTATTTACAATAGAAATAATCTTCGCTTTGTTGGGGAGATTTCCAAAGCCGTAGCTATTCAAAATTGGTAATAGTTTTTGCCAATTCTTTTCACTCAAATCCTTTTTATCAGATAAGGCAATTGATAATGCTCTTCCTTTGATGCCTGCTTCTTTTTCAAGACCCGAAACGTTCAGCGAGGATTTCATTTTTAGAAATTTGTCAATTTTATTAATATTCATGGTAAGGGATTTTATTTTCACAAATATACAATTATTATGCAAATATGTATATAAATTTTATTATACTGATACATATTTGCGGGTTATTCTCCAAGTGGACATAATGTCCACTTGGAGAAATGTCCACTTGTAAAAATAAAAACCGTAGGATTTTGGATCGAACGGTTTTTTAAATGGAATAATAATTCTTTTATTTTTTTTGGTAACTAATCCTAAACAAGCTAAAATATAGGCAGTACGATTTTAACTTTTGGATAAGTACGTTCTATAACATTCAAAAATTTTCGGAGTTCCATGATTGAGTATGTAAACATAATTCCGTTTTAATCAATATGACCCTTTAACAATTTGTATAGTAATGTTGAGTAAGTAGGCTTAAAATTGAGAACGGTAATAAAGTCACACTTAACCTATTTGTTACCGAGAATTAAATATTCTGAGATTTCGGGATTTGATTTAAAGGTAGTTCTTGAAAAGTGTTGATGATAAAGACTAAGCATCTGATATATTGTTTTTTGTGGTCTCGAATCATAAAAACCAATTGATCAAAATGCTCAGCGTTACAAAATTAGAAAATATCCTTGTCGTTCAAGTGAAAATATCGTCAAAAATGGATTTACCAAAGGAGGCAATCAACGAGTTTTATGCCATAACTGTTTAAAGAATCGAGTACTTCATCGAAAAATCTCTCACGATTTTGAAGCTGTCAAACGTTCATTTTTAGAAAGAATGCGTTTATGTGGTGTTTCACTGACATTTCTAATTAGCTATTACCAAGTGTACAAAGAGTTAAATTTATGTTTTTGTTGCTTCCAAATTTCAAGTCGCAAGTGTTTGAAAATAAGCAACTTACCGATATTATTAAGTACATAACCAAAAATAATCTGGTAAAATTATAGTTAGTAATCAACTATAAATCAGCACTTTACCGAAAATCGAACATCGAAAAACTAATATCGATTTACTTAAATTTGACGAGTTATACGGTTTCTGATGAAAAAAGAAAAATAAGCAATGGCTCTGGGCAGCCCTAAGTCGAAATACAATCAACCGCCGAAGCGGGCAAATCATAGCTTATGTAATCGGAGACAGAAGTGGATTAACTTTCAAAAAGCATTTTCAGTCAAACCATCGCTCATAAGTTCTAAAATCAATTCCACAGATAAACGTGTACCTTTAAGAGTAGATTTTCCGAGTAAAATTTGCGGATTTGAATGGATATATTCTTGCCAAACCATTTCATGAAGAATTTAATTTTCATGGAGATAAAAGAATAATCAAAATAGTCCCAATTGCTCATTACTGCCCAATTTTGCCGTGTAATAATCATTCACATCTTTGTATTCATCGGGTAAGTTCTTGCGGGTGCATGAGATGTTGAAATGCGTAAAAATCTTTTCTAATTCATCGGCAGCTTTGTGTCCAGCCACATCGTTATCCAAGTAAAAAACGACATTGACTCGCTGAAACAATTTCGCCCATTCTTTCTTGAAAATATTGGCAGTTCCCAAACTCACCGCCGTCTTTCCTTCCTGCACAAGTCGCATACAATCAAACGCTCCCTCGGTCACATATACACGCTCACCCGAGCGAACTTTCAACAAAGAATCCATATTGAAAAGCGTCAGAGGCTGATTATTCAAAAAGCAATAACGATTTGTGCCTTCGGGTGGTTTGCCAATCACTCGTCCTTGCAAATACACAATTCGCCCGTCTCGATAATAGGGAATTACTAATGAATGAGAATAAAAAATCAAGTTATTTTTAACATTATAGAGTCCTGATTCCTGCAAATCAATGTATGAAAAACGCTGTTTCAGATACCAGGTTACTTCGGTATAATCTTTAATGGCAAATATTCTAAAATCTTTAATAGTCTTTTCTGTAAAACCTCGGTGTTGTAAATAATCAAGAGCAGTTCTGGATAAATCATTGGTTTTTTGCTGTAAACAAAAATCTCTGAACGCCTCATAAATCTGTGAATGAATCTCTGCCGTTGGTTTATCTTTTGCTGGAAAATTCCTTATTTCAGGAGTATTTAAGACGTTTATTTTTGGTAGAGGCTTTTTGCGATTGTTGTTATATTGCTGAAAACCAGTGATATAATCTTTCGCCATATCATTGATAGTCGTTTTGATATCAAGGTTTTTGATTTCAGAATACAGTGTAATGGAATTGCCCGTTTTGGCACAACCGAAGCAATAGAAACTATTGGTGTGTGGATACAACACTAAGGAAGGCGTATCGTCCTCATGGAAAGGACATTTCATGCGGTGGCGTTGTACCTCCAAGCCCAAATCTTCCGCCACTTGCAGAATAGAAATCTGATTGAGTTCATCAAGGATATTCATTTATGGTTAATGATTTCGCCATCCAAAAAGTCCCAATAAAATAGCCTGCCCTGGATTCCGAGCATTAGTTGGATTCAAAATATACTGTTGGCGTTGGGTATCAGGATGAAGTAATGATGGTACTCCTTTATATCTATCCAAATTAAAACGATATTCCTGCTTTGAAGTTTTCGGAATATTCACTAAAATATTTTGACGCAGTTTTTCTTGTTTTTCAAAGATATTTTGATTTTGTATAATGTAAGTTATCTTTCGGATATACTTCATCGAGTCTAAACTTTGTCCATAATTTAGGAATGAGATGAACAAAAAGGGCAATAAAAGGAGCTTTTTCATATATTTCATGATTTGTAAAAGTGTAATTATATAAAACAAATGTAAGAAAATATTAAATCATAAAATCAAAAACCCCACAAAAGAAAACTCTTGCGGGGTCTAATATTTTGACGATAGAAAGATTAGTTCATAAACTTCACTTTCAATTCATTTAATTTTGTTTTTACCGATGTATCAATCTGACGGTCATTTACTTGAAGAACGTATCCACCAATTAAACTCTCGTCAATTTTCTCAATAATTTCTACGGTTTTACCAGTAGAATCTGCTACAATCTTCTGAAAATCAGCCTTTTGTGAAACTGTTAGTGGAGTTGCAGTAGTTACGTAGGCTTTTTGAATACCTTTGAACATTTCATACTGACGAAGATAATCTTCGGCAATATGTGGAAGCATTTCTTCACGATTTTTCTTCGTAATGATTTCAAAAATTGACATTGAAGAAGGATCTACTTTACCAGTAAACAACTTTTGCAAAATCGTCAATTTGTCATAATGAGATACAATCGGACTTTTCAACAGTAAATAAAACTGATGATTATCGTCACAGACTTGATTGAAGAGTTTCATATCTTCATAAACCTTGTCTTCAACGTTTTTTTCTTTTGCCAAATCCAACAGTGATTTAGCGTATCTGTATGCAACTGTTTGCTGGGACATTTTCTTTTTAGTTATTAGTTATTGGTTACTTGTTGTTGGTTGTCAGGCTTTTAGCTAAAAATCCAATCAAGAAATAACATCAATAACGAGCAATTTTAACTAAAAGCCATAAGTAATAATTAACATCTGCGACTGATAACTAATTACTAATAACTAATTACTAATTGAGTTTAGCATCGGCTAAAAGACTTGATACTAAACTCTCCTGAGCTTTTGGATCAGATAATTGATTACGTAATACTTTCTCTGCGATTTCCAAAGATAATTTTGCGGTCTCTTTTCTCAAAGCAGCAACTGCATTTATTCGTTCTTGATTAAAGGCAGCACGAGCTTTTTCAATTTCCTCAGCACCCACTTTTTGTGCATCGGCTTTGGCTTGGGCAATCATTGAATCACCTGCTTCTTTGGCTTCTTTCAAAAGTCTGTCACGTTCAGCACGTGCTTCACCTATAAGTTTTTCATTGCCTGCTTTCAAGTCGGTCATTTCTTGACGAGTTTTTGCTGCCAACGAAAGAGCATCATCAATTGATTGTTCACGCTCTTGTAAAGAAGCCATGATTGGTTTCCACGCAAATTTTGCTAAAATGAAAAACAATACTCCGAAAATTACTACTTGCCAAATTATCAGACCAAGGGCTGGTTCTAAGATGGAAACTAACATGATTTTGGTTGTTAAATAGCGACGAACTGTGAGCCGTTAGCTATGAGTTTCTTGTATAGTAATTAAAGACAAATCGTCTTTTAAATTTTTAATAAACATCAGCATATTTGCCTAATGCTTTGTATGCTGATGGTAATATTTTTTAATTAATCATCTTAAAATCAAATACTTACGAGACTATTTCTGAATAAATATTTTTCTTTAGATTGATGATGATTAGTCGGTGTCAGTAATTACGCTTTCGTAGTTACCAACAAACAGATTACTGCTGCAAAAAGAGCCACGGCTTCAACGAAGGCTGCAATAACCAACATAACACCTTGGATTTTTCCTGAAGCTTCTGGTTGACGAGCGATTGCGTCCATTGCTGAACCACCAATTCTACCGATACCAATACCAGCTCCGATTGCTGCTAAACCAGCACCCATACCTGCAAGACCTAATGCTTGAGAAACTTCTAATAACATTGACATGATTGTAATTATTTATTGTTAATTAATTTGAAAATACGATATTAATGATGAGCTTCTTCAACGGCTGCACCAATGTAAGTTGATGTCAAAACGGTGAAAATATAGGCTTGTAAAAAGGCTACTAATAACTCAATTAAGTTCATAAAAACTGAAAATGGCACAGCGATAAAAGCTACTCCAATACTTTTGAAGATAAAAATCAAAGCTATCAAACTCAAAAGAATTAAGTGACCCGCTGTAATATTAGCAAAAAGTCGAATCATCAATGAGATTGGTTTCATAAATACTCCAATAATTTCTACTGGAGTCAACAAAATCAATAACCATTTCGGAACGCCTGGCATAGCAAAAATATGCCCCCAATAAGTCTTTGTTCCGTTTAGATTTGTTACGAAAAATGAAATTATTGCTAAGACTAAAGTAATGGCAATATTTCCCGTTACATTGGCACTGCCTGGGAGAAGCCCTAACATATTATTGAACAGGATAAAAAAGAAAACAGTCAATAGATATGGCACAAAACGTCTGTAGTGTTTTTCACCAATATTTGTTTTGGCAACTTCGTCTCTAATAAAAATAATGAGAGGTTCAAAAGCGGCTTGCAAGCCTTTTGGGGCTTTTCCAACTCGCTCTTTATATGATTTAGCAACTATAAAGAAGATAATCAACAACAAAGTAAAACTGATTAATAGTGAAGCAACATTTTTCGTGATAGATAAATCCAAGACAAATGAACCATCTTCTGCTACAATTTTACCTTCTTCCAATTTCAACCCTTCATAAGGTATTTCTTCGTGATGTTCGTTCTTAAAACGATTTGAAGAAAAAGTCGTTAATCCTCCTTTATTCCAAACTATGCAAGGCAATGGAATCGAATAATGCGTATGACCAGAAGTTGCAAAATGCCACTCATGTTCATCAGCAATATGTTCCATCATCATCTTTCCTGGATTAAAGGCTTCAGTCATTTCGCCTTTTTCGGGAGCATCTTCTTCCCCAGTTTTTGCTTCAACAATTGCACTTGTAGCAGTAGAATCAGTGTGCTTTTCTTGAGCGAAAAGACTACTTGAAATTAAAAATAAAAAAGCAAAAAAATTTGAAAAATACACTTTCTTGTTCACGGCTTCTGGGAAGTATATGGTTAATTATAAATTATATTCTTAAACTGGTTTTGTTTCTTCGTATTGATTATCAGAGAGTTACAAAAATAACTAAATCATTCCCTACGAAAAGTGTCGCAAGTTACGATACAATCCGAATATTTCAAAACCTGTGTAACATAAATAGAGTACAAAAAAGTTGAGTAAGAAGATATAAGGATTGGGTATGTTTGAATAAAGAAATATTCCAATGAAAATTAAACTCAATATCATGCGTGATGTTATGCTGCCTAAATAGTACTTAACAAAGTTGTCTCTATTATTGGCAAACCCAAATTGCATAAGAATATGATTAAGATCGGATACGGCAAAGAAGAACGCTAATATCATCCATTTTTGAGGATGTGCATATTGGGAAAGTCCTATTTCTGGGGCTACATAAAACAGTAATCCAAGGGCTATTGTTAAGAGAATTATTCGGAGCATTTTTATTACAAAGTTACGGCGTTTTAACATTAAAAATCAGAGAAGTTAAGAAAATTGAAATATTCAATTCTTTAACTTCTCTGATTTTAACTTTTCTGTCTTATTTCACACCGTATTCAAATTTTCCAACTCCCACAAGTCCTTGATTAGAAACACCCTCCGCAATGATTTTCATAGTAGCCTTAGCATCTGTATTCCAATAGGTTAGTGTTGCTTCTCCTTGTGCATCTGTGCGGATGTTAGGTTGCCAGTGTAACGTTGAACGAAAATCTGGACGCACATGGTCAGGAATAGAAACATCATATTTTGGAGCATAAAATTCTCTTGGAATATTGTATCCCATCCGTTTTTGGATACTCACACCCGACACAGGGTCTTTTGAATAATCGTAATTATTTCCTCCTCTTTTTGTTAAAATGGCAATAACTCCCGCTGAACCTCTCGACCCAAAAATAGAGGCGTCAGCTCCCTTCAAAATGTCAATTTTATCCACATCACAGGGGTTAATAGCAGCAAAAGCACTTGCATCCACTGGCATTCCGTCCATTAAATAAAGAGGTTCGTTGTTTCCCGTAAAACTGCTTATTCCTCTAATCAGTACCGAATAACCACCTTGTCCATTAGGGGATACCTGTACGCCTGCAACTCTTCCTTGAATCATTTGAAAGACGCTGGTTGCTCCCGCACAGAGGACATTATCGACTTTAATAGAGTTACTGGCTTGCCCATAAATAGTTCTGGGGTCGGGTGCTTCATATTTCTTTGCTTTTACGACTACTTCCTGTAACATTTGGTCTTTATTAAGTTTTAATTTCTTTTCTAATTCAATAGCATCATTGGCTCTTTTCAGAAAATCAGCTAAATCTTTAGCATTAAATTCCATTGGATTATAAGGTATTTTAACTATTTTGACCTTTGGAGACGGTTTTTGAGGATTAATTGTTACCTCTAAATTCTTCCCACCGCCTTGTTTCACGCCTTGTACGAAAACTTTTGTAGTATCATTAAAGTCTAAGCCATAAAAAGAATATCGTCCCACTGAATCAGTCACTCCCATTTGAAATTGAGGGATTTGCTTATCGTTCTTCAACATTAACGTTAGGGTAACTTTATCAGCAATTTTTCCGTTGGGTCTTAGTGCCGTCCCCGAAACCTCCAAACCCGTTTCCAAGAAATAATTTAACTTAGGTTCTTTGTCGGTCATCAAATTTAGCCAGATGAATCTTCGCCAGCCTTGAGTCATCATCAGTATATCCAAATGTCGGTTTGCATTGAAATTTTCCTTACCAAAATAATAAGCAGGTTGTTCAATGTTTCCTCGCAAAGCTGAATAATAATCGGCATTCGACAGGTTACTTACATCGGAACTCAATAAAAGATAAGTTAATATATTTTCTTGATAAGGGTCTGCCAAAACCTGACTTGCATCTGTAACAGCTATTGAGAAATTGCCTTCAACGGGTTTTCCTTCGGCATCAGTGGCTTCCAAATCGACCGTAACTTTTTCCCGGATTTTATAATTTGTTTTATCAGGTGTGATTTTTAAGTTGAGCTGTTTATTTTGATCATTAAAAATTAAACGTTCACACAGCGGCTCTCCTTTGGCATTCATCAAAGTGATTTGCACGATGCCATCATAAAGAATTTTACTTTTCGGGATAGAAACACCGAAAGATTTTTGGGTTTCATTGCCTTTTGCCATAAAAACAATTTGTCCTCTTTGGTGAGCTACAATAATAATTTCTGATGTTTTGTCGGCAGGTATAGGCGAATTATTTGAGATAAAAACTTTCACTTTTTCTTTGTTCGATAAATTATCGACTGCCATCGTAAAACCTTGTTCATAAGCATTCGGCAAAGAAAAAATTTGATATTTTCCATCATTTTGTCTAACAAAAGCAGTATAAGTTTTTTGAGTTTCGGGGGTGTAATTAAAAAAACCCATTCCCAGATGTTCCGACTGAAAAGCCACGACAGTATCTTTGGTATTATCCAACACAAATCCTTGAATATCAACACCTTTTCCTGCCATATTGAGTGCTTTAAAACCAATTCTTGAATCTAAATTAATCACAGAATTACCACCTTCTGGAAAGAATTGAACATCAGCAACCTCGGTCAATTTTTGGGCATTTGTATTCGTCAAACGGTTTTTTATGGAACCTTGATAAACTTTAAATTCTTGATGAAAATAAAATTCTTCCGAATAATTTCTCATATAATTAGTATAAGCTCGAATTTGATAAACGCCTTCTATCAGACTATCGGGCAATGCAATGTCCCCAAAAGTAGAACCAATACATTTCAAAATACGGCTTGAAATGATTTTGCCTTGTGTTTCATCAATCAAATCAACATATATAACTCGGCTAACAGAATCTATTTTGTGAGAAACTCCATCGAACAAATACCCTTTGAACCACATCGTTTCACCTGCCATGTAATAGGGTTTATCAAAATGTAAATAAACTTTTTCCTGAGGAGTAATTTGTTGATATTTTTCGAGTTTTGCAATAATTTTTTCGGTAAGTGTGCCACCATCTTGAGTGAATGTAAAGGCAGTAATAAGGCAAAATGCAAAACCAATTAAGAGGTAAAATTTACGATTCATATAAGTAGAAGGGAATTAAAGAGTTAAAGTTGATTTTTATCAAATATCTGAATCACAAACCATAAACGCAATGAATTTATGATAAAAGGATTGAAATAAGTATCAAGAAAATGTTGGTTGTGTAGAGAAAAAATAAAGTATTGTAAAGCTATGTAGTAAAAATTACATATTTACGTGAATAATGGGCTAAATAGTTGATTTTCAGTATTTTAAAATAAAAAAAATAGCATTTCGGAAAAAGTGGTAATTTTGATTTGGACAAATCTAATATTCCCCTTCTAACAAAGATGCTATTAAGAGATAAAATT
>JANXML010000011.1 GCA_025354645.1 Arcicella sp.
ATAATCATGGTCGCCCGATAACGTATTTGCGTTTGGCGGTAACAGACCGTTGTAATCTCCGTTGCTTTTATTGTATGCCCGAAGTTGGGGTGAAATACCTTCCAAAATCAAAATTACTAACTTATGAGGAAATGTTACGGACAGTTTCCGTACTTTCAGAATTAGGAATTTCAAAAGTTAGGATTACGGGTGGAGAGCCTTTTGTGCGTCACAACATGATTGATTTTATGTATCAATTATCTGAAATTGAGGGAATTAACGAATTAAATATTACCACAAATGGCATTTTAACAGGGCAATATATTCGCCAAATGAAAGAAATGGGCGTTCGAGCGGTCAATTTGAGTTTAGATACGTTGGATAAAAATCGCTTCTTTGAAATTGCTCGGCGAGATGAATTTGATATTGTTTATAAAACGCTTTTTGATTTATTAGATGCTGGTTTTGAAGTAAAAGTGAATGCCGTGGTGATGGACGGAAAAAATACCCAAGACATCTTGCCTTTGGTTGAATTAACCCGAAATCATCCCGTTTCTATTCGTTTTATTGAAGAAATGCCGTTTAATGGTGAAGGCTCGCATTATCCAAAATTGGAATGGAATTTACACAGAATTTTATCCGAAATAAAAACACAATATCCTGATTTACAGAAGCTTATAGATTCGCCTAATTCGACTTCCTATAATTATCAAGTGCCTAACTTCCAAGGAAATGTTGGCATTATTGCCGCTTTTTCACGCACTTTTTGTGGAACTTGCAACCGCATCCGTTTAACTGCAACGGGTGATTTAAAAACTTGCTTGTATGACGACGGCGTGTTGAATATTAGAGATTTATTACGTGATGGAATTTCCAATGAACAATTAAAAGATATATTCCTGCAAGTTTTTAAAAATCGTCCAAAAGATGGTTTTGAGGCAGAACGTGGTCGTAAGTCGGTCATTTCAGAATCTATGACTACAATTGGGGGTTAATTACAAAAAAATTAAAAGTACCAAAAGTAAACAAAAGGCTTTTTGTAAACTTTTGGTACTTTTGTGTTTTCAAAATACCTCAGAATGACAATTCCAGAAATATTCGATAATTTTAATAACCTCAAAGTCCTCATTATTGGCGATGTTATGCTTGATGCTTACACATGGGGAAAAGTGGAAAGAATCTCGCCCGAAGCTCCCGTTCCAGTAGTCAATGTTCTTAACCGTGAAATACGTTTGGGTGGTGCGGGCAACGTTGTGATGAATGTTCAAGCTCTTGGTGCAAAACCCATCATTTGCTCCGTTATTGGGGCAGATTCTTACGGCAATTCCTTATTAAATTTACTGAAAGAACAAAACCTCTCAACCGAAGGAATTATCCAGTCTGAAACCAGAATTACGACCGTGAAGGAAAGAATTATTGCGGGTTCTCAGCAGATTGTAAGAGTCGATACGGAAACGGATAAATTAATTAATTCGTCTGAAAATCAAATACTTAGCGATAAAATAAAAGAATTAGCAAAGGATGCACACGTTGTTATTTTTGAAGATTACGACAAAGGTGTTCTTTCAAAAGAATTAATCAATGACATTATTTCTTTCGCCAATCACCATAATATTCCCACCATCGTTGACCCCAAAAAACGCAATTTTCTTTTCTATCGAAATGCCACACTTTTCAAACCTAATTTGAAGGAATTGAAAGAGGGTTTAGCAATTCATTTTGACGTAAAAAATTCCAATGAATTATCCGATGCTGTAACGATGTTGAAAAATACATTGGCGTTGGGGGGCGTTTTTCTGACACTATCCGAAAAAGGCGTTTATATTGATTTTCAGAACGAGCAAAAAGCCATTCCTGCTCATGTACGCACGATTGCTGACGTATCGGGTGCAGGTGATACTGTCATTTCAATTGCGGCTTGTTGCTTGGCTTTGGGGCTTTCACCCGAACTCATTGCAGGTCTTTCAAATTTAGGTGGAGGATTGGTTTGCGAGTCGGTGGGGGTTGTACCAATTAATAAAGAATTATTAAAACAAGAGGCACTTCTGCATTTGTAAGTAGGTGTTTGGATTTAGGGGTTGGGGATTAATGAATTACTCAAACTATCAAGGCATTATTTTAAAGACCCAAAACTTAAACCTTGATTAAACAGGCTTCTCTTCAATTCCTAACATTGTCAAGGCTGGATTTATGGTTCTTGCAATAATCGTAATCTTGAAAATTTTATTCCCTGCCAAACTAAATTCAGCCACAAATCTTCCCTTTTCTTTCATGCTTCTATATACCAATGTATAATTAATTTTCGATTCCCAACCATTAATTGCCAAAGCTGATTTCAACTGGTCAAGGCACTTACTGAGATTTGAAAAATAACTAAAAATTGTCTCTTTCGTCCGTATTGTATTTAACGAACCAATCGGAATTACCGCCACTTCATAAATAGTTTGTTGCTTCATAAAACGCTGAAATAAGGGTTTTTGATAAGGTTGTAAAATAATTATCAATAAATTGAAAAACTATCTTACTATTTTTCAAACGCAAAACTTTCCTATAACGTTCATCGTTTTACTATCATACCCGAATAGGTACAGAAAAAAGCCTTGTTAACAAACAAGGTTTTTTTTGTTTTACAAACCTAAGAAACACACTATAATACAGCAGTAAATTCAATCTCTACCATATACTCGGGAGCAACCAATTTGCTGATTTCATACATGCCTGTGGTTGGTTTAATGTCTTTGAAATATGTTCCGTGGGCTTTGGCAATGTTATCGAATTGAGAAATATCAGTGGTAAAAACTCTGGTTCTCACCACGTCTTTCATGCTTGCTCCTGCTTCTTCCAATACTTTTTCGATACGTTCCAGAATGTTCATCGTTTGTGCATAAGCATCATCTGCCTTCACTTTGTCACCATCCACGATGGCAACTGTTCCTGAAACTTCAATGATATTCCCAATTCTAACGGCACGGCAATAGCCCATTTTTTCTTCCCAAGGCGAACCTGTGAGGATATTTTGTCTTGACATTTTATGTTTTTTTAATTGAATTATTTTTGAATTACAAAGATAATAACAACGCAAGAATGAGTGTAGGGCAATAGAATAAAAGCTAAAATAAATCGTTGTTGAATACAAAACTCTTGAAAACTTTCTTTATTTGAAACTCCTTATCATTTACCTAATCACGGCAATTATTAGTTATATTGCTACCATTCCGCCTGGTCCATTGAGTGTCTTTGTCGTGCATACTACACTCCAAAAAAACATCAAAATTGCCTTTTGGATAATGTTTGGAGGTGTTTTATGCGAAAGTACTTATGCCTACTTGGCAACGGAAGGCGTGATGCTTTTTGATAAATATCCAATGTTGGAATATTGGATTCATTGGGCAATTATTGCCCTTTTATTGACTATCGGAATGGTGACTTTTTTTCAAAAACCTACCGAAATCAAACACGAAGAAGTACCAATAAGTAGTCGTTTTTTATCGTTTCTAAAAGGTATTTCATTATCCTTGTTTAATCCTGCACTATTACCTTTTTGGATAGTGGTTTTATTAGAATATAAGCATCGAGAATTCTTAAAAATCACTACCATACTCGAAAAAATGTTCTTTGTTTTGGGTGCAGCAACGGGTACTTTTTTATTGGTTTATTCATACGCTTTTATTGCCAACAAGAAGCGAAATTTAGTTTTCAAATATCTGACAGACAACCGATTAAATAAAATAATGGGTATTATTTTTATTAGTTTAGCCGTTTGGCAATTATTAAATATGCTCAGTTGATTTCCTACAAAATCCTTTTCAGTTCCCCCAAATCCTTAATTTCAAATTTTGGCTTAATCGAAATCTCCTGATTTCGTTGGTCTGGATTAAAGAAAACTGCATCAATTCCCGCACGAGTTGCCCCCACAATATCGGACTGAAAACTATCGCCAATCATCAAACATTCCTCTGGAACGGCTTTTATCTTCTCTAAGGCGTATTCAAAAATGCGAGAATCTGGTTTTTTGTAACCCGAATTTTGGGATGTAATAATCTCTTGGAAAAAATGGGTAATTTTTCCAGCATTCATTTTCACAGATTGAATTTCATCAAACCCATTCGTTATGATGTGCATTGGATATTTCGGAAAAAGATATTCCAATGTATCGTGAGCGTTTGGTAAAAGATGAGGCTTTTTGGATGAAATATTAATATAAACGTCTGAAATTTCATCACAAATAGTATGATTCTTAACGCCTAACTGACTGAATATCAACCGAAAACGAGTATGACGAAGTTCGGTCTGGGATATTTGTCCTGCTTCGTATTTATCCCATAATTGATGATTAATTTCGTTAAATTTTAAGTAAAATTGAGTCGGTGAGGCAACACCCAACGATAATAAATCAAATTGCTGATATACTTCCTCCAAGCCAATTCGTGAGTTGGTGTTATGATCCCAAAGGGTATGGTCGAGGTCAAAAAAAAGGTGTTTATATTTCATGGTTCACTGTTAAGTATTTTTAATATTTGTTAACAAAAAACGGTTAATAAGACGAATTTGAATGCAATTTAGGACTGATTTTTGTTTCCCTTTCAATAATTAATACATTTGTAAAACTAATTGTTTCGATGTTCGATGTTCGGGTTTCGATGTTCGGAAGAAAAACGAACATCGAACATCGAAAAACGAACATCGAAACTCGAATATCGAAACAGAAAATGGCAAAACAGCAACAACAACAGGAAGAAAATCAAATCAACGTAGAATTATCTGAGGAAATGGCAGAGGGAGAATACGTAAACTTGGCAATGATTGCTCACTCGCAAAGTGAGTTTGTGATAGATTTTATTAAAATGATGCCAGGCATTCCAAAAGCACGGGTGAAATCAAGGGTCATCCTCACGCCCGACCATGTGTATCGCTTAATGCAAGCCTTGAAGGAGAATATTCAAAAATACGAAGAGGTTTACGGAGCTATCACTGACGACCAAAGCCAAATAGGTTTTCAATTCCCGATGAATTATCGTGGACCGATTGGAGAGGCTTAACAGTAGGCATTTAATAGTAAACAGTCAGACGAAAAAACATAAATTTAGAGGCTTAGAGATTTAAATAAAATTATAGGTTAAAAACTTTATTCCTATAAACCCCTATGTCAATTTTTTAGAAGTCTTAACCACAAAAAGCGTAAAACGAATCAGAATTTTCTGCAAACGTTTACGCTTTTTTTATTAACTAAAAAGTGTAAATTTTATGAAAAACGAGTATAATAATTACTCAAAAACACTTTCAAATCTATAACCAAATTTTAGTTTAAACATAATGATTCTTAAACTCAACAAATCCCATTTAGCTTCTAATTCAGTTAATTTAAGCAAACATTTAAACTTGCCTGATCAATCAATTTTTGATTTACCAGAGAAAGTTTTACAATTCGGAACGGGAGTTTTGCTCCGTGGATTATGCGATTATTTTATTGATAAAGCTAATAAACAAGGTATTTTCAATGGTCGAATTGTCGTTGTAAAATCAACCGATAAAGGGGATGCAGACGATTTCAATGAACAAAATGGGCTTTTTACACACGCTGTCAAAGGCATCGAGAATGGTCAAGCCATTGAGGAATATATTTTGAATGCGTCCATTTCTCGTACACTTTCAGCCCGCAAACAATGGCAAGAGATTCTGAATTGTGCTAAAAACCCCGAAATGCAAGTTGTCATATCAAACACAACTGAGGTAGGCATAGCTTTTTTAGAAAACGATAAAATTACTAACAATCCTCCTTCTTCTTTTCCCGTAAAATTATTGGCTTTCTTACATGAACGTTGGAAGTTTTTTAACGGGTTGGCAGAAAGTGGAATGGTCATTGTTCCGACTGAATTAGTGGTAGGAAATGGGGATTTGTTGAAGGATATTGTGTTGCAACAAGCCCAAAGAAATAATCTCGAAAATGAGTTTATTGATTGGTTAAAAACGCATAATTCATTCTGTAACTCACTGGTTGACAGAATAGTACCTGGAAAACCAGAAAAGGAAATGGTTGCTGAATTGCAAACAAGATTTGGTTACGAAGATAATCTCATGGTGCTTTCAGAAGTTTATCGACTTTGGGCAATTCAAGGCGGCGAACACGTTCATAAAATCTTAACGTTTGCCCAAGTTGATGCTGGGGTAATTATTGAAAGAGATATTGAAATTTATCGTGAATTAAAATTGCGGATGCTTAACGGCACGCACACGTTGCAATGCGGAATGTCATATTTATTAGGTTTCAGAACGGTAAAAGATGTAATGGCAAACGGTTATTTAAGCAGAATTATCATGAATTTGATGTTAGGAGAAATTGCGTTAGCGATTCCTTATAAAATTGATTCAAAAGTTAAAGACAGATTTGGTAGAATGGTGCTTGACCGTTTCCGTAATCCATTTTTGAACCATAAATTATTAGATATTTCCGCCCAATATACCACTAAAATGAAAATGCGGAATATTCCAATTTTACTTCAATATTACCGTGAATTTGGCAAACCACCCGAACTTTTTGCGATGGGTTTTGCGGCATATTTGCAATTTATGAAAGGTGAAAAAGAAGTAAACGGAACGTATTACGGGGAATCAAATGGAACGTATTATCCCATCAATTGCAACTTTGCCCCTTATTTCTACGAAGTATGGCAAGATTTTAATTTAGAAAAAGTATTAGCCAACCGTAGTCTCTGGGGCGAAGACCTAACGCAATTAGAAGGGTTTGCGGATGCGGTTCGGAAGTATTTATAAAAATAATAAAACATGAAAGTTACTACCTTCGGAGAGGTCATGATGCGGTTGAGTACGCCTAATTTCTCACGATTTCCACAGGCTACTCAGTTTGATATAAATTTTGGCGGAGGCGAAGCAAATGTTTCGTCTTCTTTGGCTATTTTGGGTATTCAAGCCAGCCACGTCACTCGTTTTCCAGATAACGATTTGGGACGATCAGCAACTGCCATCTACAATAAATATGGAGTTGAAACAAATCATATTGTCTATGGAGGCGATAGAATCGGCATTTATTTTGTTGAAAAGGGTGCAGCCATGCGTCCAAGCAAAGTAATTTATGACCGTGCAAATTCCTCATTTTCAACGCTTTCTTCTACTGATTTTAATTGGGAAGAAATTTTGAAAGATACTACTTGGTTTCACTTTACGGGCATAACACCTGCCATTTCAGAAGGTGCTTTTCAGGCTTGTTTGGAAGCCGCACAAACTGCCAATAAGATGGGAATTACAGTTTCTGCCGATGTGGGTTATCGCTCAAATCTATGGAAGTGGGGCAAAAAACCCAATGAAATTATGCCTCAATTGGTTGAATATTGTGATGTAATTGTTTGCAGTAAAGGCGATGCCGCTGATATGTTTGGCATTATTCCGAATGATGAAAAAGGTAGTTTCAAGTCTGTTTGCAGGCAAATAACGGAGCGATTCCCCAAAGTTAAAAAAGTTATTACTACTAAACGGGGACAAATATCCGCATCGCATAACACACTGTTCGGAAGATGCTGGGACGGTTCGCAAATGATTGAAACCGAGGCAATTAATATACCCGACATTGTTGATAGAATCGGTGGTGGCGATGCTTTCATGGCGGGATATATCTACGGAGAATTAACTTATAAAGACACTCAAAAAGCCCTCGAATTTGCTGTTGCCGCTTCGGCTTTAAAACATACGATAGAAGGCGATTTCAACCTTGTGAGTGTGCAAGAAGTGGAAGCAGTGGTGAACGGTGATGTGAGTGGGAGGTTAAAGCGGTAATATAAAAAGCAATAATTTTCAATTTGCAACTAACAATGTTCAAGTATTTGAAAATTAGCATACTATGATATTTTTACTTGAACATTGAACATTGTATATTGAAAATTATCAATAAAAATTAAATATCATACAGAGCCTACTGAAATCTTATGTTTCCTATGTCTCTATGTGGTTATAATACTATGAAATTTACAAAAGAAGAATTATACGCAAAAATAAACGAGATGCCCATTATGCCTTTGTTTAATCATCCAGATTTGGAAGTTAGCAAGGCAGTCGTGAAAGCGTGCTATGATGGCGGAATCAAGGTTTTTGAATACACCAATCGGGGCGAAGGTGCCACATTAATTTTTGCGGAATTAGTAAAATATATCCGACAAGAACTGCCCGAAATGGCAATTGGTATCGGCACGGTTTTCAATGCCGAAGAAGCTGAATATTTTGTTAGTTTAGATACTGATTTTATCGTCCAACCCATCATGAATCCTGCCGTTGGAAAAGTTTGTCATAAACACAAAATTGCTTGGATGCCTGGCGTGATGACGGTTACGGAACTGTACAACGCCCAACAAGCAGGAGCCGACATTATCAAAATTTTCCCTGCCAATGTGCTTGGAACGGCATTTGTGAAAGCAATGAAAGCACCAATGCCTAACGCAAAAGTGATGGTAACGGGAGGCGTTGAACCCAATGAAGAGAATTTAAGAGGCTGGTTTTCAGCAGGCGTAACTGCCGTTGGAATGGGTTCACAATTATTCCCAAAGGATGTTTTAGCAACTAAGAATTATCAGCAAATAACAGAAGTTGTTCGGAAGTGTGTGGAGATTATTGGTCGATGTTAGATGTTCGTAATTCGATGTTCGATATTCAGATATTTTGTATTTGAACACACAGTAAAATCGAACATCGAATAACGCACATCGAAAAGTCAATCTCTCCTAAAAAACTGAATAATCACCACAATCGTTGTAGTAAAAATCGTACTGCAAATTACTTTCGCTATAACGGGCAAAAATAATCCCCAGTCAGAAGCCTCTAATAAGAAAAGTACAAAATGATGAATAAAAATCAGAGAAGCGGCGTAAGTGATAAACCATGATAGACCCATAGAATTTAAACTAAGCGTCTGGCGTTCGTCATAACCTCTTTGAGGCGTTAGTATATCAATCACATTAGGGCGTAGGAAGGCGATTAGAGTCATTGCAGCAGCATTTGCTCCAACAGTATTATAAAAAATATCAACCGTTATCCCTGCCACAAACCCTAATAATATCAAAGTGATTTTATTGATTTCAAAAGGCAAAAGTATGATACTGGCAACATACACAAAACAAAAGGCATAATCGAAAAGTACCAATTGCCTTACAAAAAATATTTGCAATAAAAGGTAAAATACAAAAATTAAAACTTGTGAAAATAAACTTTTTGAAGTCATTTTATGGCTATTGGCTGTCAGCAATTGGCTTTCAGCTTATTCAACTAATAAATTTTAAAGGCTGACAGCCGATTGCTAACAGCCGAAAGCCAAAACTACTTCGCTTTCACATCTCCACTCTTCTCTTCCAACGCTTTTTGTTCGCTCAATAATTTGTTGTTTATCACATATACATAAGCAAGCGTATGAAAATTTGTGGCTAATTGAACGTCAATTTCATGAAAAGTTTGGTCGGGTTTCACGCCCACTTTTTTAACATACCCAATGATAATATTAGGGGGAAAAACGTAATTAAAATCGGAAGTTACCACCGTGTCCTTTATCTTAACGGTCTTATAACGAGACACTTCTGTCATTTCAACCACATCAGGATTAACGCCTTTCCATTTTACTGAACCAATTTCATTATTACTTTTCAACTTCGCAGATACTGAATATTCGGAATGTAAAATTGAAATAACCACTGAAAAGTGTTCTGAACACGATTTGATTTTACCCACCACGCCCGTTGAAGACATCACGCCCATTCCAGGTGCCAATCCATCGGCAGAGCCTTTATCAATTGTGATATAATTGTTGAATTGCGTTGTCGTCAGATTTGAAACTTTTGCTACGACAAACTTAAATCTACTTGCAACGCTTGAATCAGCCTTATAATTAACGATTGATTTATCTAATTGCTGGGCTTGTAATTTTGCAATAAGTTCATTCAGACGACTGTTTTCGGAGGCTAATTCTGTATTTACGCCTTTCAAATTTGAATATTCTCGTATTGAGTTTGAAGTACCCAGAGCCTTTGCAGCGTAATAATTACTGGTATTGAAGAAGATAGCGTTGGGATAATTATTGTAGGAATAAAAAAGCCAAAGACTCAACACCTCCAAAAATGCGAACAAAATGAAGGCTCGTTGTCTGGATATGAATTGGACGAGTTGGTACATTGGAAAAGTTTTATAAGTTAAAAAGTTAAAGAGTTAGAAAGTTGGATATGTGCATTCACAACTTTTTAACTCTTTAACTTTTTAACTATTTAACTCAAAATTAAGATATAAGAATTGGCTTGAAATGGTCTAAATGCTTTAAAACCTCACCCGTTCCACGCACAACCGCTCTTAGCGGGTCATCAGCAATGTGAATTGGCAATTTTGTTTTGTTGGCTAAACGTTTATCTAAACCGTGCAATAATGCTCCTCCACCCGTCAAGTGAATTCCATTGTGATAGATATCCGCTGAAAGTTCAGGTGGTGAAACTTCCAAAGCCTTCATCACAGCTTCCTCAATTTTCGAGATTGATTTATCCAAAGCGTACGCAATTTCTGAATACGTTACTTTAATTTCTTTTGGAATACCCGTCATCAAATCACGCCCACGAATTTCGTAATCGGCAGGAGGATTTTCCAATTCTGGCAAGGCAGAACCTACTTCAATTTTGATTAATTCAGCCGAACGTTCACCGATTAAAAGGTTGTGTTCACGACGCATATAATCCACAATATCACGAGTAAAAACGTCTCCTGCAATACGCACGGAAGCCTCACAAACAATGCCTGAAAGGGCAATAACCGCAATTTCGGTCGTTCCACCACCAATATCCACAATCATTGAACCGTTGGGTTGTTCGATGTCAATTCCGATGCCGATTGCCGCAGCGATTGGCTCGTGAACCATATAAACTTCCTTTGCACCAGCGTGTTCAGCAGAGTCTTTTACGGCACGTTTTTCAACCTCCGTAATGCCCGAAGGAATACAAATTACCATACGATGTGAAGGCGTGAAAAAACGATTTCCAGTATCAATCATTTTTATCATGCCACGAATCATCAACTCGGCAGCGGTAAAATCGGCAATTACTCCATCTTTCAAAGGACGGATGGTTTTAATATTTTCGTTGGTTTTTTCGTGCATTTGCATCGCCTTATTTCCGATGGCTAAAACCTTGTTGGTGGCTTTGTCGAGGGCGATAATTGATGGTTCATCAACTACGATGCGGTCTTTGTGGATAATTAACGTGTTGGCAGTACCAAGGTCAATCGCAATGTCTGAAGTTAGGAAGCTAAATAATCCCATTTTTTATGATTAGTTCTTTGTTATCTGAGCTGAATAATTGGGCATTAGTATTGCCCTAAATCAATTTTCTTGTAAAAGTACAAAATTATTGAGAATCCGTTAGAATTTATTGACAGGAAGCGTAAAATTCTTTTGTTTGGACTTTCAGTGAGATAAAAAGTCTCGAATTCTTTTTAGTTTTGCATACTATTTGCTTATCATCAAGAAACCCGAAATTCCCTTACTCGTAATATGGCAAAGAATAAAACATCTCCGACTCCCAAAAATATTCCACAAAAGCCCCTAATATTTAATCAGGCTACAAAAATCATCAAAGAACCCGAAGTTTTGATTGCTCCAATTCCTAATACTGAACGCAATTTTTGGATTGTGGCTGGTATTATTACGGTCTGTGCTTTGATTGCGTATCTCCCTGGTTTTCAGAATGGTTATGTTTGGGATGATATGTTTTATATTGTTAATAATGAAGATTTACGACAAGTTTCCTTGAAAAATTTCAAAACACTCGTTTCTGATTATTACCTCGGTAACTGGCATCCACTCACAATGGTAACGTATTATATTGAATACTCGCTGGTGAAAGATACCGCTTGGGTTTATCATTTTAACAATACCATCATTCACATCATCAATAGTATTTTGGTATTTAAAGTAGTAGAAAAACTGAGCAAAAACTTCTTAATTGGGGCGATTACTTCGGTGCTTTTTGCCATTCATCCATTGCACGTAGAATCGGTGGTCTGGGCGGCTGAACGCAAGGACGTACTTTATACATTGTTTTTACTTTTGTCTTTTTGGCAATATTTGAAATATGTTACGGTCGTCCGTGGAGACACGGACAACGGCAACGCTGTCGACGTTGTCCGTGTCGCCGTTGTCAGTGTCCCCACTGACAACATGAGTGCGAAAGTCGTCAGTGGGGACACTGACAACGGCAACAGTGGGGACACGGACAACGGCGAAACTAAAAATTGGAAAAATAAGCATCTGTGGTATGCTTTGGGCTTGTTTATTCTTTCGTGTTTATCAAAAGGTATGGCAGTGATTTTGCCCGTGGTGTTTCTGATTACCGATTATTTCTTATTAAATCGCAAACAAATCGTTAAAATTGGAATCGAAAAAGCTCCGTTTTTTATCGTTTCCTTGATAACGGGTATTATTTCCATCAAGGCTCAAAGCGATGCAGGAGCCAATGCAACGAAAGTGATTTCTGATGCTTATTCGTTCTCAGAACGCTTTTTTATGATAAATTATGGCGTACTTTATTACTGGGTCAAAATGGTTTTACCCACCAATTTAATTGCCTTTTATCCATATCCACAAAAACCTACGGGAACGATTCCATCCATTTATTATTCTGCCTTTGCGGGCGTTTTAGTGTTAGCAATTACTTTGTTTTGGGCAGGACGAAAGAATAAATTGGTTTGGTGGGGAGGACTTTATTTCCTCATTGTAATTTTCCCAGTTTCGCAGGTTTTGCCCGTAGGTAGTGCTTTAATGGCTGATCGTTATTTCTACGTTTCTTCGATTGGTCCATTAGTAATTTTGGCGGTTTTGGCGAATAAACTTTATCAAAAAGCCGCCACCAATAAACTCATGCCTGGCATTGGTGCGGTACTTTTATTGGGCTTAACGTTTCTATCTTTCAACCAATCCACCAAATGGAAAGATACGCTGACTTTGTTTACGCCAATTTATGAAAAATACCCTTCTGACCCAATGGTGACGAGCAATATGGGTTGGTATTGGTTTGGTAAAAAAGACAATGAAAAAGCGAAGTTTTATTTTGAAGAAACCCATAAAACCACCTTCAAAACTGCCGATGTTCATACGGCTTTGGGGCAGATTTATTTTGATGAAAAAAAGTATGATATGACAGTGGACAACTTTGAAGCTGCCCTGAAAATCAAACCCAAAGAAATGCAAAACCTTCACTGGATGCTTGGAGCGGCGTATTATTATACAGGAAAGTATAATATTGCGATTGATGAAACGAAGATAGCTTTGGAAAAATCGGACAATAAAAATCAGTTTGCTCACAATATTATGGGTTTGTGTTTGGCAAAACAAGGCAATGAAGACGAAGCCATGAAACGCTATCAAACTGCGATGAATTTGGATGTAAAATTTGCTGACCCACACATCAATATCAGCACGATTTTGAATCACAAAGGCGACCACATTGGTGAGATTAAGGAATTAGAAAAAGCCATTAAAATTGATCCAAAAGCAACCGTTGCCTATAAAAATTTGGGAGTTGCCTACAAATCAATGAATGATTGGCAAAATGCGGTAAAGGCTTGGCAACAGGGCATTTCAGCGGATAAAAAAGATGGCAGTTTTGATTATAATATTGGATTAGAATACGGACAACACGGAGATTTTCCAAACGGGATAAAAGCCATGCAAAATGCAGTGGCGAAGGGTGATCAAAATGCGGTGACTTTCTTGACTCAGCGGGGGATTCCTTTGAAGTAGTGAAATTAATTTTATTTAATAAAAGTTAACCCAACTATCCACAGTTAAAATCAAGCAATAAAACATATGGATTTGAAGCCTTACATTCAAGAAATTAATGATTTAAGACCTCTGGAACAGCGAATTTATTTTAAGCAAAATGATTGGGTAGACTCTAAACATAAAAAAGAAGAAATTTCAAAAGAATTAGATTTCATTGTTGAGAACTATCAAAATGGTATTTCTCGAAATGAAATAATACTGTATTTTGCCCAAAAAGATAATTCTCTGTTAATAGGTTTTTTGATGACAATGATTTGGGGTCATGGGTTTTCTGAAATTGGTAAAGTCGACAATAGAGGTCCGTGGAAAGTATCTAAAATGTTTACTAATTTTGAAGAAAGTAAAGGAATTCTTGAAAAAGCAAAAGATAATTTGAAAGTAAATAACTTAATTGGTTCTCATCAATCTTTTGATAAAATGGAGAGATGTAGAGTAAACTATTTTTCTAAATATTTGTACTTTTAGGGCGTTCCATGAATATTCAAAAGTATCCTTTAATTTTTGATGCAAGAGTAGCAAAAACTATTGGACAGTTAACATCTAACAATAAAGATTTGAGTTCGATATTAGATTTCAGCCCAAGACAAGATGCTAACTCATATAATACTTACGTTAATAAAATACATGAAATTGCAACTCAACTTGAAACAGACGCAGAGAAAATAGAATATTTTTTATTCAATTCTAAAATCAAGTAAATCATGAAGTTATTGGTTAAAGTTTTATAAAATGTAAGATAAAAAAGGATTGCCAAATTCCAAAAGTTAGCAATCCCAGAATAAATCTATCCCTTCAAAACCGCCAACTCTATTCTCACAAAATCCATCAACGAAGCAATATGTTCTTTCGAGAAATCGAATGGAATATTAGCTGCCGCATAAATCTCACCCATTGGTTTGGTGTAACCCAATTTCAAGGCATTCAAATAGCCTTCTAAGCCTTTTTGAGGATTTTCTTTGTAGTTTTTCCAAACGCCAATCGCTCCTAATTGGGCAATGCCATATTCGATGTAATAAAATGGCAATTCAAAAATGTGTAATTGTTTGTGCCACATCGTATCTCTGTATTTTTCTAAACCTGACCAATCCGTGATTGAATCCGCAAATTGTTCGTATATACGTACCCACGCCTCGGTGCGTTCTGCGGTAGTGTGCGTAGGGTTTTCGTAAATCCAATGTTGGAATTTATCAACCGTTGCCACCCACGGAAGCGTACTGATAATGTCTTCTAAATGTTGAATTTTTGCCCGCTTCAAATCCTCCTGATTATCGAAATAAACATCCCAATGATCCATCGAAATTAATTCCATTGACATCGAAGCCAGTTCAGCCACTTCTGATGGGAAATTGCGAAAAGTATTGAGTGTCAAGTCCTTAGTCACGATTGAATGCACGGCATGACCGCCTTCGTGGAGCATCGTAATGACATCACGCATGAGCGATGAGGCATTCATAAAAATGAACGGAAAGCCCGTTTCTTCCAGTGGATAATTATAACCGCCTGGGGCTTTACCAATCCTTGATTCCAGATCTAAACGTCCCATTCGTTTCATAATGCGGAGACATTCGCCCAAAAATGGATCAAGATTAGTGAAGCATTCAATGGTTTTATTCAATAAATCTTCTCCGCCGTTGAAAGGATGCAAAGCCGCACGACCTTCCGTATCTACCGCTCTATCCCAAGGACGAAGTTCATCTAATTTCAGAGCATTTTTACGTTCATTCATTAAGTCGTTCAAAATCGGAACGACCGTCTCAGCAACGGCTTCGTGGAAAACAAAACAGTCTTTTGAAGTATAATCAAAACGTTTCAAAGCAGCAAAAGAATAATCTCTAAAATTTTCAAAATCAGCATTTACAGCCACTTGATGGCGTATTTTAGTCAGTTTGTTGAAAACATCGTCCATTTTTTCATGGTCTTGATAACGTCTTTCTTGAACGGTGTGGTAAACCGATTCACGCAAAGAACGATTTGTGTTTTCCAAGAAAACGCCCATTTGTTGGAGCGTTTTGACTTGTCCTTCAAACTCAACGGTCATACCTCCAACGGTTGCCTGATACTCACTCGAAAGGTTTTGAATTTCGGTAAACAAGGGAATATTTTCATTTTGAAAAATCTCCGTTGCTTTTTTCATTCCTCTTATTGTAATATCGAAGCCACTTTCATCAAGTTCATTCAGAAACGAGCTTTCGAGTGTCTTTTTATTCAGAATGTCATCATATTCCGCTAATGGCGGTTGGATTTCACCCACAAATTGGTCAAAATGAGCTTTAATTTCCTTGTCAGAAGTATCGCAAGTCATTTTGATATATCGCCACGCAAAGTTTTCAGAAAGGTAGCTTTCTAATTCAGAACGGTCAGCAAAAAACTTGCGTAAATCGTCCGCATTTGTAATGTTTCTTTTAACTAAATTTTCATAAAAAGGCTTGACGCTTTCCCAAGTTGTGAGTTCAAATTCTTCGCCTAAAAATTTACGGATGGGCGGAGTGGTGGATATGGTTTGTTGCATTGTTATTTTAAAATGTTTTGAGTTTAAACGCTCTTTTGTTCGAATGGTTGTCTATTTCTCTACAGAATCTTTATTCCCAACGCCTCATACATTGAAATTAATTGTTCAGAAGCCTGTGAATCTGTAATTAAATTTTCCACAAAATTAATGGAAGCAAAAGGAAAATAACGGTCTTTTTCTAATTTACTTGAATCACAAAGAAAGAACGTTTCACGGGCATTTTGAGTAATTGCCATCGTGATTTCTGCTTCTTTTTCGCTTAAAGAACTCAATCCATTTTTTTGTGAAATGCCATCAATTCCCACAAATGCTTTATCGGCTTGATACCTTTTAAAATGCTCTACTGCCAGTTTTCCATGTGCTGCTTGTCGCTCAAAGTCAATTTCTCCTCCCGCAAAATTCAGACTTACTGACGAGCCGATTAGTTCATTAATAATTGGTAATGAGTTAGTTACAATTTTTATTTTCATGTTTCTTATTAAAGCACACATCCTAAAAACCGTACTGCCACAATCTAAAAATACCACATCTCCTTCTTGAATTTGTTCGACTGCTTTTCTGCAAATCTCATCTTTTTGGTTGGAATTAATCGCTGATTTCTGAGAAAAAGTTACGGGCATTTGCGAAAGACTAACTTTCATCGCTCCGCCATGTGTACGCACGAGCAAACCTTGTTCTGCCAAAACGGCTAAATCTCGTCTAACCGTAATTTCAGATGTTTTGAGTAAAATGGCAATCTCTTTGACTTCAACAGTACCATTAAGTTCTAACTTTTCAATTAATTTTTGCTTTCTTACTTGAAAATTCATGTGATTATTCTAAATTTGTTCAAAAATAATCATAAATAATCAATTTCAATCAAAATGAACGATAAAATTAGAAATATTCAAACTGAAATTCTTTCAAATAATTGGTACACTTTACGAAAAATTACTTACGATTTTCTGCAAAAAAATGGCACTTGGCTGACACAAAGTCGGGAGGCGTATGATAGAGGAAACGGATCCGTAATTTTACTTTACAACAACGAAACGAAAACCGTAATTCTAACTCGACAATTCAGAATGCCAACTTATTTGAATGGGAGTAATCCAGACGGCATGATGATTGAAGCCTGTGCGGGATTGTTGGACGCTGATAATCCAGAAGATTGTATCAGAAAAGAAACGCAAGAAGAAACAGGCTATAAAATTGATGATGTTAAGAGAATTTTTGAGGCATATATGTCGCCAGGTTCAGTGACAGAAATTTTATATTTTTTTGTGGCAAAATATGCTAAAAATCAGCAAGTTAACGACGGGGGAGGAGTGGAAGATGAAGAAGAAATAGATGTGTTAGAATTGGACTTCAGAAATGCCTTGGATATGATAAAAACGGGTAAAATCAAAGATGCTAAGACAATTATGTTGTTGCAATATGCTCAAATAAATCAATTAATTTCCATGTAAATATGGGATAAATTTTATGATAATAATTTTATAATTTAATACACTGTTTAATAAGTTTTCTGGCGAACTTGCCGAAAGTAGAAATAACTTTCGGGAAGTGAAGTAGGCGTTTCGCACTTCTCGAAAGTTCCTTCTACTTTCGAGGTACTGTGTTAAAAACAAACTTTAAAGGTTAAAATATTTTTATTATTTTTGTCAAATCTAAGCAAGTC
>JANXML010000016.1 GCA_025354645.1 Arcicella sp.
ATAATTTGGTAATTTCGTTTTACTCGCAAGCGTATGCTTATACAAGTATCACGAACCGAAAATTTGATTTGCTGATTTTGAAAAGAGAGTTTAGCGGTGAGTTTTTTAGTAGAATATACTTCTTGAAAACTTGGACAAAGCCGAATAATTCTTTCAGTTTGTCCGTAGGATTGAAAAAAGAGAGAAAGTGTAATGATTAAGAGTAAAATTGACTTCAAGGGAAATAGGGGCTTACCAATAATTTACTTCTGTAAAAAATTTAATTAGAGCATTGTGTTAGCAAACACATCCGCTCATGCTACCATACTGAGTGCCATTACTACTAATCATACCAATTATATGACCTGCACTATCGCAGAATATTGTCATACATACTTGACTTTTTTTGTGATGAACAGCACTTTTTTTAGTTGACGATTTCGCCATTGTTACTGAACTGATTGCAAGCACTAATGCGAGCGTAGCTAATAATTTTTTCATGATTTTTAAAGTTATTGTTAAAACGTAAAATTTAAGAAATTAACAAACACAAGTTCCAACACCTACATTCCCCTCTGTTTCACCATTAGAAAATATAACCCCAACTACTTCACAAGTTATTGCATCACACATAATAACTGGTCTTACTGCCATTTTTTTGTGTGTAATAGACTTGCTATTTGATGAATTAGAAACATTCTTTTTACTTGACGATTTCGCCATTGATACTGAACTGATTGCCAGCACTAATGCGAGCGTAGATAGTAATTTTTTCATGATTTTTAAAGTTATTGTTAAAACGTGAGAGAAACAAATATTGATAAAGCCTTGCACAATATTATTATTATTATTATTATTATTGTCCAAATATTTAGACACTTTTTTTACTTAAACCCAAATTTTATTCAATCATGAAAAAATTAAACCTATTATTATCACTCTTAGTTTATCTCAATAGTAATGCCCAAGTAGTTAAACCTTTTAATATCAAAGATTTTGAAGGGAAAAAAATTGTTAGTTTGTTTAAAAGTACAAACGAATTAAAAGGTAGCTTTCCAGGTGTTCCATTAGTACCAACTAATCAATATCACACTGTGAATCGTTCTGTTTCGTTCCAGAAAAAAGAAAATAACGTTCTGGCACAAAAAATAATTTATAAAGTAAATATTGATGTTGAAAATATGGTGACGATGGATCATAGAGAATTTGATACTGATAGAAAATTTGACAGAACTATGGAACAGTCAATGGTATATGGTAAATATGATAATTTTGTAAGTAAGCCTTTCGTAATGGTTTACAACAACCAAAACAAAAGGATAGATACTTTAACTAATTTTAGAGAGAATAATTTCTACTTTGACATGGCGTGGGGAGACAACTCATTACCTTTTTTACAAGAAGATTGGATTGGTATCTTTCAAATAAGTTTACCAAAAGAAAATTGGAAAATTGGTCAAACTTGGGAACAAATAATTCACAGAAAACAAGGAATGGCAACTAAAAATGAATTGATTACAAATACTTACACAGTAAAATCAATTAATAATGATGTGATTGTTTTAGATTTTAAAGGAGTTAATATACCTGAACAAGTAATTTACAAACGGTCTGATGGTTTTGTAAAAAATATGGTGAAAGATAGTAGTATTGTAAGTAAAAATGACAAAATAAATTATACTGTTAAGCAACAAATGGATTCGGAGGGTACAATTAAATTAGACGCTAAAAACAATCTTGTCCTTAAAATGGAAATAAGTACGGTTAGTTTTAAAAAAATTGACATAAAGGATAGTCCTTCATCTGGTCCAGAAACCATCTATAAAGTTACCATCGAAAACACCTTAGAAGACATAAAATAAATCAAAAAAGGCGTGAGAAAATTAATTCTCACACCTTTCTTATAAATCTAAAACCTATTTTAAACCATCTCCACTTTATTTCCCATACGCTTGCGTTCTCCTGCTTCCAAGAAAATTTTACGGATACGAATAGATTTTGGGGTAATTTCCAAGTATTCATCTTTCTGGATATATTCCATTGATTCTTCCAAAGAAAAGTTCAATTTTGGAGCAATCTTCACGTTGTTATCCGTACCAGAAGCACGCATATTCGTTAATTGCTTGGCTGTTTGAACGTTTACTTCAATATCATTCTGACGATTATGCTCTCCAATTACCATCCCAGTATAAACTTCTTGGGTTGGGTCAATGAAGAAAACACCTCTATCTTGCAATTTATCAATTGAGTATGGCGTTGCTGCACCTGCATTCATGGAAATTAATGAACCGTTGATACGTCCTGGAATCACACCTTTATATGGTTCATACGCCTTGAAACGGTGAGCCATGATTGCTTCTCCGAAAGTGGCAGTCAATACTCTTGAACGCATACCAATCAAACCACGTGAAGGAATGTTGAACTCCAAATGTTGTAGGTCTCCTTTTGGCTCCATAATCAACAATTCACCTTTCCCTTGGGTTGCAATTTCAATTACTTTACCCGCCGATTCTTCTGGAACGTCCACTACTAAAATTTCAACTGGCTCTAAACGCTCTCCGTTTTCACCTTCTTTGAAGATTACTTGTGGCTGTCCTACTTGCAATTCGTAACCTTCACGACGCATGGTTTCGATGAGTACCGACAAGTGAAGAATTCCACGACCAAATACTAAAAACTTATCTTCCGAAGTTGTTGTTTGAACTTTCAAGGCTAAGTTTTTCTCAGTTTCTTTGAACAAACGATCACGTAAGTGTCTGGATGTTACGAACTTACCTTCTTTACCATAAAACGGAGAATTATTGATGGTGAACAACATATTCATCGTTGGCTCATCAATTGAAATTCTTGGCAATGCTTCTGGGGTTTCGTAGTCAGTAACGGTATCACCAATTTCAAAATCTTCAATACCCGTCATGGCACAAATTTCTCCCGAAGAAACTTCACCTACTTTTATTCTTCCAAGCCCTTCAAAAACTTGAAGTTCCTTGATTTTCATTCTTTTTACCGAACCATCTGCCTTCATCAAAGCTACTTGCATACCTTCTTTGAAAGTTCCACGGTGAACACGCCCGATGGCAATACGACCCACAAAAGAAGAATAATCTAATGAGGTAATTTGCATCTGTGGGATACCTTCGTTAGTGGCAGCGGGAGGAATGCTGGCGATAATTACGTCCAATAATGCCGTAATATCTTCCGTTTTTTCTTTCCAATCCAAACTCATCCATCCTTGTTTTGATGAACCATAAAGCGTTTGGAAATCTAACTGGTCTTCTGTTGCACCGAGGTTGAACATTAAGTCAAAAACTTGCTCGTGTACTTCATCTGGGCGACAGTTTTCCTTATCTACTTTATTAATGATTACGATTGGTTTCAATCCTAAATCAAGGGCTTTTCCTAATACAAAACGAGTTTGAGGCATTGGACCTTCAAAAGCATCCACCAAAAGGCAAACACCGTCAGCCAACTTCAATACACGCTCAACTTCACCGCCAAAGTCACTGTGACCAGGCGTGTCAATAATATTAATTTTTACGCCATTGTAGCGAACAGATACGTTTTTTGAAACGATTGTGATGCCACGTTCACGCTCTAAATCGTTGCTATCGAGGATTAAATCACCGAATTCCTGATTGTCTCTGAACAACTTTGAGGCGTGAATGATTTTATCAACGAGGGTAGTTTTACCGTGGTCAACGTGGGCAATGATGGCAATGTTACGGATACTTTCCATTTTATTAATTTGAAATTTTGTCAATTTGGAAGTTTGAAAATGAAAATTCAAATCGAACGATGTGTTATTGAAACATGATGAATAACAAAAAGTAACAGTTCTATTGATTTTTTAATAAACAATATGATTGATTTGAGTATTATCAAATTTTCAAATCATCACATTTTCAAACTCCTTTTTCAGGGTGCAAAGGTACGGAGATTATCTTAGAAAAGTGCTATTTATTGGAAAAAATAATGAAGAATTAACTTGGAGTCTATTTGAAGCCATTAGTGGGCTAAGTAGTTGAATTTCAGGAAATAAGGCAAATAAATATCATTAATCTTTTTAAAGGATTAATGATATTTTTTGTAGGGAAAATGAAAAAATACAATTTTATGCTGCGGTAAGAAACTGAATTTCAGTTTCTTCTGACAATAATGATTGTAATTCTTCAACTAAAGTATCTCTCATAGTTGTCCACTGTTTTACCATTGCATTATTTGTAATACTTTTTTCGTAAGACAAATACCGTTTTATTGTTTCGTTGATTCGATTAATTCTATCAAGCGTTACAAAAATTTGAATATGTTTTTCTTTTGTAATTTCCATTTTAAAAATTGATTTGGACTAATCCTTTTTGCTTGTCTTCTCTGTCCCAGCCAAATAAACACTTCCATTCAAAATGTTCTAAATCATTTCTGAAATTAAAAGCATGGTTTTGAGGATAAATTGGAGCAAAAAAACAGTCTAACCATTCATTTTTGAAATCTATCATTTGAGTTATATTTTGGTGAAAAAACTCGAAATCAACGAAAGTAACAAAGTCAATATCTTTTGGATAGTGTTTAGTTGTTACAAAACTACCATCAATATATTGATAAAAATGTGTAAGCCCTAAACCGTTTAATTTTTCAATAAAGATGGTATAATTTTCAAAAATTCGTTTTCTGCGAGCATTATAACAAAACGTTTCTTCAAATTCTGATAATGTTATGGTAATAATGCCATTTGGCATGATGTACCCTCGTGAATCAAAGTTAATCATTTTTAATTTTTTATGTGGCTAACTAAAGCGTAAATATTTTATGTCAAAATCAAATTAATCACCCTTCTACAGGAATCTCCAACCGAATTTTCGTGCCTTCCGAATGCTTTGAGTGAATTTCAATTGCTCCGCCCAAACTTTCAGTACGCTTACGCATATTGCCCAAACCATTACCCGTTTTGATATTGTTTTCATCAAAACCGATTCCGTTGTCGGCGATGTTCAAAATCAAGGAATCTTCTTGGTGGTTTAAATCAATGGTTACTTCATCGGCATTTGAATATTTTACGATATTGTTGATGGCTTCTTTATAAATCAAATAAAAATTGTATTGCTTTGAGGGTGAGAGCTTTACGTCTGGGAGATTGTCGGAATTAAAGTTATAAAAGATGTCTTTCATCTCTAACATTTCGGAGGTAAATTCTTTCATTTTTACCAATACATTATCAAAATTATCCTCGGTTTGCTTGGTCGTCCAGACAATATCACTCAAAGAACGTTGCACTTTTTGTGAACTTTCCCCGATTTTACGAACCATATCTTTTACAGAATCAGAGTTTTTACCCATCTGATTTTCAACGACTTGACTCAAAATCCCGATACTACTCAACGTTGAACCAATGTCATCGTGCAAATCTCGGGCGATGCGGCTTCTCATTTGTTCGTTGGTTTGCAGTTGCCTAATTACTTCCGCTTGATATTGAGTCCGTTCCTTTCTATCACTATTAATCCGATACGCCAAGGCAAAAGAAAGCAACACCACTTCCAGGGCAGAACCCACTTGAAGGGCATTTCTGGTGAAATTATCGCTTGGCAGAATATTGGATAATTGCATGATAAAAATCATCGCACTTACCAAGAAAACCGACCACGCAATCAGGAAAAATAAGGCTGTCTGCGAGCCTTGTAACCATATATAAGTGGCAAGCATTAATACGTAAATCACAATAAAAAATGCCACGAAATGCAATAATGTAATACTCAAAGAACCCAAACCAATCCAGTGACTTATCAAACAAATGACGATTAGTCCGATGAGGGCTTTTGTGATTTTTTGAGAAGCGGGGAAATATTTGTCGGCGTCTAAAAAAGTATTGGCAAACAGCAATCCAAATGAAACACCCGAAGAAATGAAAATGGGCGTTACTCGATTGAACCACAGGGCTTTATGCCAGATAAATTCGTGTCCAATTCCTTTATTATACGCAAAAAAACAGGCGAAAGAAAACACATAAATCACGTAATAAATATATTCTTTACTGCGAACGGTGAAGTAGATAAAAAAGTTAAAAATCGCCATGACCAACATAATTCCCAAATAAACCCCCTGCATTAAATCCTTGGGGTGATTGTCTTCAAAATAAACTTTCAGCGGAGCCACTCGCATCGGAAAGAGCATCGGTAAGGAATTTTGGAAACGAATGTAATACGTACAGGTCTGTTCTGAGTTAAGATTGAGGTCAAATAGGTAGAAATTTGTACGAAAATCTCGTTTTGAAACGGGTACGTAAACCCCTGATTTCTTGTGTGTTATCTTGTTATTGGCATCAATTCTATAAATATCAATCGTATCAATAACGGGTTCGGAGATTTCGAGATAGAGTTTTTGAGAAGATTTGTTTTGTAATGTAAACCTCGCCCAAACCACCGAAGCCGTAACACCGAAATTAGGATTTGGTTGAATACTTTGCGTAAATCGAGCATCAATATCGGAACGTTTATGAACAATTTCAAAGGGTAAAGAGGCAGTTTTATCTTCAAAAACTTCAATTTCTCGTCCAATAAATTCGGCTTGGTTGGGGTTTTGAATCGTGATTTTCCTTTGAGCAAAACTGTGGGTTACGGTCAAGATTATTGTTAGAATTAGGAATAAGCCATTTTGTATTTTTTTCATAAAACAAGTTTTATATTTCTTATTCAAACCTACAAATAAACGGGGATTTATCAAACAAAAAAGGTTCAAGTTGGTGGGCTTGAACCTTTTTTATGAACTTGAAATTTATTATTTTATTGTCCTAACGATAACGTAAAAGAAGCTATCCAATTGAGCGTCCCCTTCACATTGAGAGAACGTACTTGTGAGGTTGCATCCACCGTTACGGCATGACTAACATCAATCGTTACATTGCTCGACGATGATGGCACACAATTGCAACTCCATGTACTTGGCGATGACCAATTTCCAGAATTTATACTTGTAATTTCTGTCGGTAATTTAAAGGTAAATCGTGCATTTACAGGATAATGGTCGGAGGTTGTGGTGGTATAATTCGTTACATAACTAATTGGACGAGTAACGTTTATCGTCTTTTCTAAATAGTAAATTCCTGATAATGAAGGACTTGGCGTTGCTCCCGATGCAGGGAGAATGCCAAATTCGTTCGACATCATAAAGTGGTCGATAATATCTGGATATTTTGCCGTGCTTGAAACCCCACATAAACTTAATGCCCTTGAAATTTGCTTGTATCTTACATTATCGTTCACAAAATTAGCATAACTTGAAGTCTTCCCTGCCGCAATGGAAGTATCTAAATCATCATTATAATCGCCCAACATGATGATATTAGCGTTTGGATAACTCGTATCTAATTTAGTTTTCAAATCAATAACATCTTGCTTACGACGGTTATAATCCGCAACAGCTGAACCTGATTTTGCATGAAGCCCAACAAAGTGAATTTGTTTGGTAATTCCTCCAACTTTTACATCGCCAATAAACAAAAATGGCAAACGACCCGATGCCCAATTGTTGGCAGGAAAAGTATAAACATCTGATAAAACTGAAATTGTATCAACCATTGTCACCACCGTTGAATCATAAACAAAGCATACTTTTTGTGAAAAAGTCTTTGCATCGGTAGGATTTTCAGGTGAGTCAAAGAAGTGTGAATAATATTTGGTTTGACATCTGGTTTTGTATTTTGGTAAATTCACTTTCACACTATCAATAAATTTTCTGTGATCACAAACTTCCTCAATGCAAAATATATCAGATTTTACATTTTTCAATACTGACATTACATTAATCATTTGTTGAGCATCATTTGTGGGTCCGAGTGGACTTGGTGTTAAGGTTGTATTGCCAAGCCATTCCACGTTCCAACAAGTTACATCAAGCGTTGAATCGGCAGGAATTGACTTAGAACCCAATGGTCCACAACTGGCACTTGGACTTGCTACTGGAGTGATACAGGCAGATGAGGATGGGCTACTCGTAAAATCTGCTATTGTTCTTGGGAAAAGCTGTAAAATACTAACCGTTGCATTAGGAATATAATGACCTATTACGCCAGTAATATCCTGAGACACAACTGGTATTTGTTGCGAAATTATTGTACTGGCACTTCCATCAATTCTAAGTTCTATATCACCTTGTAAATTACAAGCTGTTACGGGATAATTACTCGCAGAAGCAAAAGAACCAGAATTTGATAAGTTAGCACTTAAAACTTTAACTAATCTTCCTTCACTATTGTCTAAGAAAGTGGGTAAATTAATGCCCGATGGAGGATTATTTGAATCAAAAATTATTGGAGCAGGAATAGTTCCAGTTGAAATTTTATTAACACAAGTTGGATTAAATATTTCAGCTTCTCCAAATGCTCTATATGCTTGTCCAGTTAAAATTATTGAATCACCAAGTGCAATATTATTTGCTTGTGCAACCCCTCCGCTAAGCGTAGAGTAAATGGCAATTCCGCCAGTAGCATCTTGAAGATAAAATTTAGGCATTCCAAAACGGGCGGTAACACGTCCTGCAATTGTAACAATTGGTCCTGAATAATCTTTTTGTTCAGGGATGGGAGTTCGCACAGTTCCAATATTCGTTGCCGCTCCGCAAGCTGCACCCACAGTTCCAGTTACTGCAACGTTTACATTGGGGGTAACGCCTGTACTTGTATGAACAATATTTCCAGCAAAAGTACCTGTTGCAGTTCCCTTCAAACGTACATCAATGGTTGTAGATGCCACATTACCAGACACTTGCATTAAAGTAATGCTTGTAGCATAAATTCCCATACCTGTTTTAATTTCATATCCTGCGGGAGCATTTATAACAATATCACTTGTTAAATTTACGCCTGAAACGGTATATGATTGAGGTGTTGAATTACCCCCTACAAAGGTTGAAAATGCTGTTAATGTTCCTGTTGTTGTAATTACGGGCGGAGGTACAGTTGTCACGGAGCCCGAAAGTTTTACTTTTGGACCACTTGTCAAATTTACGCCACCACCACTATGTCTTATTGTATCTGAATAAGTGTTTTCTGCCAATCCAGCTTTCAGCCGTGCATAAATTGGTGTTGAGGCAAAAGCCCCGCCAGAATAACGAATATTTAAAGTATCTTTAAACCCACTTCCAGCAGTTTTAGAAATCTCAAAATTTGTTGGAGCAAAGATTTTTATTGTGTCTGCAGATGGACTTAAAACTGAACCTGATAAGTTATACGAACTTGATGTTGAAGGTCCGTTGCCTAATACATAATTAAAAGCTGGGATGGTGGTTGGGGTAGCGGTTAGGGTTGGGACGGGAATTAAAGTTGCGTTGAATTGAATATTATCAAGCCTATTATTTCCAGTTGCATTAGTAGCACCTGTTACTGTTAATCTAACAAAGGCGTTAGAAATTCCATTTAAACCAGTAACTGATGTTAAAGTTTGAACTGCAAAAGATGTTGGGATGGTGCTAACTGTGGCAATAGCTACCCATGTTGTACCATTCGTACTATATTCCCAAACTTGAGAGCTAAATCCAGTAGCCGTTTTTTGAGTAGCATAAGAAATTATTAAGTTTTGATAAGCACTCATATTGACTTTGAATACCATACTTTTACCATTTGCTGTTGGGGTTGCAGCACCACCTAAAATTGCCAAACAAGCTGGCGATGTTGTAGTTGTAGATAATCCAGTAGCTCCACCACCATTCATATTAGTACCCGTAAAACCGCTTAATTCAGTAGCTTGAAGCCAAGAGCTTGCTCCGTTTGTACCGTTCAGATAGAGTACGCCAGAGCCTACATTTGAATTGAATAATACTGGCGTATTTGGAGGAGCTACAACAGCAGTACCAGGTGCAGTTTGGAAATCCCAACCAGCGATTAAGGTTTGAGCATTAATTTTTTCGGAGAATATCAAAGAGATAAATCCTAACAACAGTAATAACTTTCTCATGGCGAATAATTTTTTAGTGTGATAATGAATAATGAAACAAAAATACAAACAATCGATAAGTCGTTTATAAACAAATTGTTAATTCATGCGAATTACGGGTTAAATTTTTCTAAAAGAAAGACAGAGTGAGGTATAAAAATGTTTGAGAATTATGGAAAAATCTCTCAAACTTATCAAATTATACACTCACATCTGTGATTTGTATGAATCAGACCTTCAATGGGAAGTCCAACGATTCAGCCCCAATGGGCAACTTGGTCAAATAACAGACCAAGAGTTACTGACGATTAGTCTATTTTGTATC
>JANXML010000299.1 GCA_025354645.1 Arcicella sp.
TTGCCTGATTATCAAGATGTTGCATATAGGGGCGTAGAGATGACTTATAATGAGTTACAAAAATATCGTTCAGCGTTTATACGGAACAAAGAAAGTATTACAGAACATTTTTTCCTATCTTCCAGTGAAAGTAAAGCAAAAGCCTACGAATGGAGTCGGGGACATTACAAAGTATTATTTAGAATACTGAGCAAAAGAGGAAAACTTATACAACCTGTAACAAAATACAAAGTAGAGAAAGAAATCCTTTTTAGGTATAATTCTAACTTCATTGTAGATAATTTTACATTTGATGAAAATAAAGATGTTTATTTCATTACAAAAATAGAGATATAGATTATGGAAACACTAATAAAATCTAACCAAGTAAGTACCGCAAATCTTCAAGATGACAATAACACAAATTTGTTTTTTGACCATCTTTTTGAAGACTGGAAAGTCATATACACATCGGGCGAGGACATTTCATTCAAATTGAATCTATTAGATAAATTTATTTCAGATATAAAAGAACGACTTTTTGGAGAAAAGGAGCTTGAAAGAAAATATAGATTGTCATTAATTGACTTATTGGAAAAATATAAAGATAAAAAAGAGGCACTAATAAAGATGGAAGAAGATAAAAACAAAACGCCCGAAATGCTGGCACAAGAAGCGAAAGAAGATTCGGAAGCCGCTTACCGATTGCATAAAAAATTTCAATCAGGTCTCGAAATAAAAGCAAAATAAAATCCCCAAAAACCCACGCCAAAAACGTGGGTTTTTATTTAACTTTATAGTTTACTTTGGTGTTGAGATTTAGAGGTAAAGATTTTAAATTAACCCCTAAATCCCGACCCCTATCCCCCAAATATGGCAAATAATAATCCCGACATTACAGGACACGATTTCATCGAAATTCTCGGTGCGAGAGAACATAATCTTAAAAATATTGACCTAATCATTCCACGAAATAAATTGGTGGTTTTCACGGGCATTTCTGGCTCTGGGAAGTCCTCGCTGGCTTTTGATACGCTTTATGCCGAAGGACAACGCCGTTATATGGAGTCGTTTTCTGCCTACGCCCGTAGTTTTATGGGCAATATGGAACGTCCCGATGTCGATAAAATCAATGGACTTTCGCCTGTGATTTCGATTGAACAAAAGACGACTTCCAAAAATCCACGTTCGACTGTCGGCACGGTTACGGAGATTTATGATTTCATGCGTTTGTTCTACGCACGGGCGGCTGAGGCGTACAGTTACGTAACGGGCGAGAAGATGATTAAGCAATCTATCGACCAAATTATTGACGTAATTCTCCAAGATTATCAAAACCAAAAGTTGATTATTCTTGCTCCCGTTGTGAAGGGACGCAAGGGACATTACCGTGAATTATTTGTTCAAATCGAGAAATTGGGTTACACAAAAGTGCGTGTGGACGGCGTAGTGATGGATATTCAACCCAAAATGCAACTCGACCGTTTCAAAATTCACGATATTGAGATTGTGATTGATAGAATAGTCGTTAAGACCGAAGACCGTTTCCGTTTATCGCAATCCGTGCAAACGGCGATGAATCAGGGGAAGGGAATTTTGATGACTCGTGATGAAAAAAATGAGATTCGCAATTTTTCAAAATACCTCATGGATCCCGTTTCGGGCATTAGTTATGATGAACCTTCGCCTAATAATTTCTCTTTCAATTCGCCTTATGGTTGGTGTTCGACTTGCCAGGGTTTGGGCAAAGTGGAGGAAATTACGGAGGATTCTATCTTGCCAAATAAGAAACTCAGCATCGAAAAAGGAGCAATCGCCCCCATCGGTGAATTCCGTGATATGTGGATTTTTAAGCAATTGACGGTATTATTGAAGCCTTACAAAGTCACCTTGAAAACCCCAATCGACCAATTTCCAGCCGAAGCCATTGAAATTATGTTGCACGGAACGGACGAAGCCGTGGCGGTGCCTTCCACCAAATACGAAGGCACGGATTGGAATACGAAATATGAAGGTATCGTAACGTTTTTGAAACGTCAGCAAGAGACAGGTTCAGAGAAAATTCAGGACTGGATAAAAGATTTTATGGTCATCAGCACTTGCCCCGATTGCAAGGGAGCGAGATTGAAAAAAGAGTCGCTTCATTTCTTGATTGATGGAAAAAATATTGCCTATTTAGCTGATTTAGACATTTCGGAATTAGCGATATGGTTCACGGATTTAGAGCCAAGAATGAATGAACGCCAAAACGTAATTGCTAAAGAAATTTTGAAGGAAATTCGTAAAAGAATTGGCTTTTTGACGGGTATCGGTTTGGAATATTTAACGCTAAATCGCTCATTAAGAACACTTTCGGGCGGTGAAGCCCAGCGTATTCGGTTGGCAACCCAAATTGGTACGCAATTGACCAACGTACTTTATATCATGGACGAACCAAGCATCGGTTTGCACCAACGAGACAACGTAAAATTGATTCAAGCCTTGAAAGATTTGCGAGATTTGGGCAATTCTGTCCTCATCGTGGAACATGATAAAGACATGATGTTGGAATCGGATTATATTGTGGATATTGGTCCAGGGGCAGGGCGACACGGTGGGGCAATTGTGGGACAAGGAACGCCCGAAGAATTTCTGAAAAACGATTCAACAACGGCTAATTTTCTGAGTGGTAAAATTGGCATTGAAATTCCGAAAACACGAAGAAAAGGAAATGGTAACTCATTGATTATCAAAGGAGCAACGGGGAATAATTTAAAAAATGTTACGTTGAAATTGCCTTTGGGAAAAATGATTTCGATAACGGGCGTGAGTGGTTCGGGGAAATCTTCGCTGATTCATGACACGATGTATCCGATTCTGAATCGTCATTTTTTCAATGCTAAACGTGAACCCATGCCTCACAAATCAGTGGAGGGTTTGGAACATTTAGACAAGGTTATTGAAGTAGATCAGTCGCCCATTGGACGCACGCCACGTTCAAATCCTGCCACTTATACGGGAATGTTTACGGATATTCGAGCTTTGTATTCAGTATTGCCAGAGTCCAAAATTAGGGGTTATAAAGCGGGTCGTTTTAGTTTCAACGTGAAGGGCGGACGCTGTGAAGATTGCGAAGGTGCGGGCATGAAAAAAATTGAAATGGAATTCCTGCCCGATGTTCATGTCGCTTGCGAAACCTGCAAAGGAAAACGTTTTAACCGTGAAACTCAGGAAGTACGTTTTAAGGGAAAATCCATTGCCGATGTCTTGGATATGACGGTGGAACAAGCCGTAGATTTTTTTGAAAACCAGCCTAAAATATTGCGTAAAGTACAGATGCTCAATGAAGTAGGTTTAGGGTATATCACCATCGGGCAACAAGCTACAACGCTATCAGGCGGAGAAGCCCAACGAGTAAAATTAGCC
>JANXML010000046.1 GCA_025354645.1 Arcicella sp.
GATATGACCGTTTTGCTCGTTCAACTCAGGCGTTAGTGAATGCCTTGAAAGAATTTCAAAGTTTAGGAATTGATTTTATCTCTTATCAAGAAAATATTGATACAACCACGCCCACGGGCGAATTGATATTTCATGTTATGGCATCACTGGCTCAATTTGAAAGCTCATTGATTAGTCAAAGGGTGAAAGCGGGTATGGCAAGAGCCAAAGCACAAGGTAAACATATTGCACGTCCACCAATTGCCAAGGAGCTTCAAGAAAAAATCATAGAATTACAGCGAGAGGGAGTATCAATGAACAAAATATCAAAGACTTTGGGGATTGCCTATGGAACGGTTTACAATTATCGTTCAAAAATGAGTAAAATTGAGGACTAATAACTAATTATTTAGGTTGAAACCGCTACTTTTCGTCCAATTGTAATGAGAACCTCAAAAAGAATGGGCAGCTAACCAAGAGCAATTATTGACGGATGCAGAAATGACTCATCTGACTGATTATGAGGACATTGTAGGGGTATTGAAAGAAAACTTAGACCAGCTCTATCACCAAGTAAATGATGGGTATAATTTGGGGTTAAACCCTCATTTAAGATTCGATAAAGCTAACAAACCTATCATCGCTACTCCTGCGGTAGAAAAGCCTGATTTAAGTAAAATTAGTAGCTACTTCAACCCTGCAAGATTCGTTTCCATTTTAGATTTACTGGCTGATGTTGAAAAGACCGCTCCATTTTTACATCACTTGGGACACCAAAGTAAAACCCACGAAAGAAAACGCCCAACGCCCGAAACGTTTTTTGCTTCTATCATTGCTTTGGGTTGTAATATTGGCGTAGAAAAGATGCGTAATATCTCGAAAGGAATTCAAATTTCTACGCTTCAACATACGAGTGATTGGTATTTGTCGCTACAAGCTCTCAAAGATGCTAATGATGCTATTATAAAAATGAAGAATGGCTTAGATTTACCAGAAATCCACAGAAATGACCCTAATGAACTTCATACTGCCAGCGATGGGCAGAAGATTTTGAACAAAAAGAACTCGCTCAATGCAGCATTTTCGTACAAATATCCAGGGTATGACAAGGCATCGGTGGCAAACACAGCGGTTGATGAACGTTTTGCGATGTTTTACTCGACTGTCATTGTGGCATCCGCACGGGAAGCGGTTAGTATGGTGGATATGTACTCGGGCGGCGTTCCGCTCAATAACCCAGTTATTAAAAGTACGATTCACTCGACTGATACCCACGGCTCAACCGAAGTAGTTTTTGGGATGATGCACCTGTTAGGCGTTTTCTTTGCTCCCAGAATAAAAGACCTTGGTTCTCAGCAATTATACGGATTCAAGGGCAAGAAAGAATATGCAGAATTAGACTATAAATTAATACCCGACCA
>JANXML010000104.1 GCA_025354645.1 Arcicella sp.
GAAAATCGAAGGAATTGACTTGGATGGCACTCGAGTTATTATGGTGCTTTGATAATTTGTAATTTAGTGAATTGTAAATTTTTTATTAGTACTGAATCAAATTAACAAATTTTATAATTTTAAGTAGAAAGGGTTGTTGAATTTATTTCAACAACCCTTTCTACTTAAAATTATAAAATTTGTTAATTTGATTCAGTACTAATGAAAAATTTACGATTCACTAAATTACAAATCATCAAAGTACCATAATAACTCGAGTGCCATCTAAATCAATTCCTTCTATTTTCACCCTTCCTTTACGACTTACTAACATTTCTGCTATTTCCTTTGCATCAGAAACTGGCTTTTCGTCAATTTTTGTGATTACAAAACCTTTATCAAAACCTTGATAACCTAAACGTCCGTTAGGATCAACTTCAGTTATTTTCGCCCCACCTGAAACTTTGTATTTAGCCTTCTCGCTTTCTGAAAGATTTGATAATTTGGCTCCTAAATAATCACTTGTAATAATGCTTGACGCTTCCCCTTTCACAATGTTTGTGTTTCCATCTTTGTTCTTCAAAACCACATTGAAATCTTTAATTTCCCCGTCACGATTTACGGTCACAACCACTGTTTCACCAGGACGCTTACGACCCACTAATTCCATTAATTTTGATTGAGAACCCGTTGGCACTCCGTCAATTTTAACAATAACGTCATTAACTTTCAAACCCGCTGATTGTGCTGCACTACCGCCCGTTGGGAAACCACCCACATAGACACCATCATTCACTTTCAAGCCTTTTTCTTCAACAATTTTGCTATTTACTTCGCTGATATTTACGCCCAAATAACCACGTTGAACATTACCATATTTGATTAAATCTGCGGCAACTTTTTTTACAATTCCTACGGGTACTGCAAATGAATATCCCGCAAATTGACCAGTACGGCTATAAATTGCTGTATTTATTCCAATTAATTCCCCTTTCAAATTCACCAAAGCACCACCTGAATTTCCTGGATTAACGGCTGCATCTGTTTGAATAAATGACTCCAAAGGATTCACATCCTTGTCACGGTCAATAATGTTCTGGCGACCTTTTGCCGATACAATTCCAGCCGTTACCGTTGACTCCAAATTGAAAGGATTGCCTACTGCCAAAACCCACTCTCCTACTCTAATACCATCTGAATCGCCAAAAGTTAGGAAAGGTAAATTCGTAGCTTTCACTTGAATAACTGCAATGTCAGTTGAAGGATCAGTACTGATAACTTTTGCTTTGTATGAACGCTTATCGTTCAAAACAACGCTTACTTCATCCGCATCTTGCACCACGTGATTGTTCGTTACAATATATCCATCGGCACTAATAATTACCCCTGAACCCGATGCTTCTTGTGCTTCTGGTTGCTGCTGACGACGACCGCCACCTCCGCCAAAAGGATTTCCACCGAAAAAATCTTCAAATGGATCAACCATCTGACCTTGACGGCTTACGTTTCGAGTCATTTTAGTGGTAATATGCACAACAGCTGGCGTTGCTTTTTCCGCTGCATACGTAAAGTCGCCTGGGTTGCTTGGTGCAGTTGGTGAAACGTCCGAAACCAAACGAGTAAAAGCTGATGGCGTTGTGGTAAAGACAGTATCCGAGGGCGATTTCTCCAAGAACAATTTATAAGCTCCGAGTGTGGTTGCACTACTCAACGCTCCGACAATCGCAAGGGTTTTTAAATTACTTTTGATTTCCATTTTTTATCTATTTTTAAAATTGAAATTTGTGATTTTTTCTAACTACTAATTTAACGTAAAAACTTAATGTCAGGTGCAATAGTTTCGTTGATTTTAACAAATTTTAAGAAAAAACGATTATTGACATTGTTATAAAAGAATAAAACTTAGAGATATAGTAAATTAAAGTAGAAGTTTTATCTTCCCTGTAATTTTCTACATCGCCAAGTTTCAAGTAAATTTTACAAATAATGCGGTTGAAAAAAATTTACGCACTGCTGATTTCAGTCTAATTAATCAATTCCCGCCACTCTTTACACGTCCCTTTTCATCATCCAAACCAGTTTGACGTTGGCGAGCGGAAGTGACTTTATTGTTACCAAAACGGTACGTAAAAGTAACTCTTGCAGTACGGCTTTCCCAACGGTTAACTACTTGAACATCAATATCGTTAAACATAAAACTCCCCCTGAATTTCTGAGTCCAAAACACGTCGTTCACGTTCAGTTTTAACGTTGCTTTATCTTTCATCAACTTCTTTTGAATACCAAACGAAACAGCTCCCATTGGTTTTCCAATTAATTGCCCCTCGATGAATCCTGATTGATACCAACCGCTCAATTCCAACGAAAATTTCTTGGGTAAAGTGAATTGATTTGTCATGTTTAATTGATACGTTGTTGCTCGTGCATCTAATGGTTGATACGTAATATTTTCAGTCCCATTCGCTTCAAGGGTCACTTTTGGAATATCTCCGACGTAATGATTATTATATAAATTATGCGAATTACGGGTTAAAAATCAAGTAAAAGTAGGACAGCCGCAACCAATTTAGCGTAAATATGGACGAATAGTCCATTTTCAGACCTGACTTTTGAGGCAATGTGAATATTTGTTTTTTGTTGAATCCAATTA
>JANXML010000115.1 GCA_025354645.1 Arcicella sp.
ATTGGAGTTCCGATTCATACAACTCACAGATGTGGGTGTATAATTTGATAAGTTTGAGTGATTTTTCCATAATTCTCAAACAATTTTATACCTCACTCTGTCTTTTTTTTATAAAAGTTTAACCCGTAATTCGCATAACTTATAATAAATAAAGAATAAAAACAAGATAATATGCTACAACTCAATAAGCCGCTTGTATTAGCTTCTAATTCTCCTCGCCGACAACAATTAATGCGTGATGCTGGTTTTGAATTTACGGTAAAGGTAAAAGATACTAATGAAGATTTTCCGAAAACTATGCCAGCTTTTGAAGTACCAGAATATTTGGCTCGTAAAAAAGCAGAGGCATTCAGAGAAGAACTTAATAGTCAAATTATTCTGACGGCTGATACTATTGTTGTTATCGATGATGAAATTCTAAATAAACCAGAAGATACATTAGAAGCAACTCTGATGCTCAAAAAATTATCGGGTCGTCAGCACCAAGTTATCACGGGTGTCTGTTTAATGACAAAAGAAAACACAGAATCTTTCATCGATGTTGCTAATGTATTCTTCCGTGATTTAACGGATTTAGAGATTGAATATTACATCAAAACTTGTCGACCATTTGATAAAGCTGGTGCTTATGGTGTGCAAGATTTCATCGGAATGGTAGGAATTCATAGAATGGAAGGATCATATTTTACCGTGATGGGTTTGCCGATACATAAAGTTTATGAGTGTTTATCGCAGTATTTTATTTAAGTGGTTTTTCTTATCTTCGTATTCCATTAACCAACCCATTTATCAACAAAATGAAAAAACTTATTTTACTATTCGCCATATTATTGACGAAATGGCTTCCTGCGGTGAGTCAAGCTGTTACAACCAGTCCAGCACTGCCCAACGGTGACCAAGAAATTACGCTTATTTTTGATTTGACCCTTTCAAAAGATGCTCGTGCAAAGGCACTTTTAGGTAAAACATCCGATGTATATTTATGGTCTGGAGCGGGTTCAACTGAAACAGGTGACGCTTTCCAATATCAACCTGCTGATCAAAAAGGAGGTTTTGGCATTGCTAATGAAAAGGGCAAAATGACTTCGCTGGGTAACGATAAATGGAGTATTAAATTAAAACCAAGAGATTATTACGCTGTTCCTGCCAATATTCCCATCAAAAAATTAGGTGTTTTATTGAAAAGTGGTGATGGAAAAGCTCAAACTGAAGATTTTATAATTACCCTTTATGACAATAAATTAAACGTTGCTTTTGGTCAACCCAAAGAAAAAACTTTTTTTGCGGATGCAGGAACTAAAATTCCCGTATTGGCAATAGCGTCTCAGATTTCAACGTTAAATTTAACGGTAAATGGTGTTTCGGTATTGACAACAACTTTGAAGGATTCTTTGAAATATACGTTGAATGTGGGTAATTTATCTGGAACAAGTCAAACCGTAAAAATTACCGCCACCACCGCAACTGAAACAGCCACTTCTGAATTTATGGTTACCGTGAAACCAACTCCTACCACTGCCGCCTTGCCAACGGGCGTGAAAGATGGCATCAATTATATTTCCGATACGAAAGTTACACTCGTATTATTTGCTCCCAAAAAAGAGTTCATTTATTTGATTGGAGATTTTAATAATTGGCAAGCCGACAATAAATCTTTGATGCAAAGAACGGCGGATGGAAATCGCTATTGGATTGATGTTGAAGGACTTACGAAAGGAACTGAATATGCTTTTCAATATTTAATTAACGGAACATTAGCCGTTGGAGACCCCTATTGTGAGAAGATATTAGACCCAAATAATGATAGAAGTATCTTGTCAACCACTTACCCCAATTTAAAATTTCTCCCTGATAATGTTAAATCAATTGCATCGATTTTACAAACTGGACAAATTGCATATCCTTGGAAAATAACAAATTTCAAACGCCCTTCCCAAGATAATTTAGTGGTTTATGAAATGCACATTCGAGATTTCGACAAGGATGGTTCCTATAAAAATGCGATTGACAGAATCACTTATTTTAAAAATTTGGGAGTTAATTGTATTGAATTAATGCCCATTGCAGAGTTTTCAAATAATGATTCCTGGGGATATAATCCAATCTATTATTTAGCTCCTGATAAGGCTTACGGAACGAAAGATGACTTAAAGAAATTTGTGGATTTATGCCATGAAAACGGTATTGCAGTGGTTCTGGACGTGGTTTATAATCAAGCAGATTATGAATTTCCATACGTGAAAATGTATTGGGACGGTGCTCAACCTTCAAAAGATTCTCCTTTTTTCAATCAACAAGCGACCCATCCATACAGTGTATTTTTTGATTTTAACCATGAAAGTCAGGCAACGAAAGATTATGTGAATCGTGCTAATGAATTTTGGATAAAAGAATATAAAATTGATGGTTATCGTTTTGATTTAGCCAAGGGTTTTACGCAAAAACAATCTAATGATGATGGCTCTTTTAGACTTTATGATCAAAGTAGGATTGATATTTGGAAAGGATATTACGATAAAATAAGAAGTTACGATAAAGATGCTTATGTAATCTTAGAATTATTTTCAGAAGACCGTGAAGAACAGACTTTAACAGATTACGGCATGATGGTTTGGGCAAATCAAAATGGTGATGCCCGTAATGCAGTGAAGGGAAATAGTAGTGATTTTTCCCGTTTTTCTTATAAACCAAGAGGTTTAAAAACGCCTGCTGCCATTGGTTACATGGAAAGCCATGATGAAGAAAGAGTGGCTTTTGACGCTTCAAAAAACATAACATCGTTGCCAACAGTTTTAGACCGTATTAAAGCTGCAACGGCAATATTTTTCACTATTCCTGGACCTAAAATGATATGGCAGTTTGGTGAGTTAGGCTACGATGTTTCAATTGACCAAGGCGGCAGAACGGGACGTAAGCCCATTAAATGGGAGTATTTTCAAGATGCAGACCGTTTGAAATTATACAAAGTTTATGCAGAATTAATAAAATTAAAAACGAGTCAAGAAATTTTTAGAACAACTGATTTTGTGGTAGATTTAGCGGGAGCGGTTAAGAAAATGGCTTTGAAAAATAGTTCAACTCAGTTAATTTCTGTTGCTAATTTATCTTTAAATGAAAGTACCGTTGCTAATATTTTCCCAAGCACTGGAAAATGGTATGATTTCTTTACGAGTGAAGAATTGAATGTGACCGATTTAGCAAAAACTTACTCCTTAAAAGCGGGTGAATTTCATGTTTACACGACCAATAAAATCGCAAAACCAGAAGATAATTTGGTTCCCTGGAAATCATTAGGAACAATTATTCCTTTGGCAGTTGAAAATGAAATTGAGGAAGGCATTAAATTATATCCAAATCCAAGTAAAGATTTTATTAAGATTGAAATTCCTGATTTTGGAAAAGGATATGTTTACTTGAAAATTAATGATTTGATGGGCAGAGTATTATCTGAAAATGAGTTAAAAACGGGACAGAAAAATTATTTAATTGACATCAAAAGTCTCCCAGAAGGGACTTATTTTCTTAATGTTGAACAAGGCGAAAAAAGATTTGTGAAGAAATTCGTGAAGTTGTAAAGCGATTGTTCAGAATGATTAGGGCATAAAAAAAGGCAAATTCACCGCTACAACCTGCCTACCCTTGCTTCGATCAAGACCTGGGGGATTCGGAGGGAGCTGGTAATTTGCCGACACAAAGATGGTGGATTTTGTTGAACTTACAAAATCCACTTTCAAAAAATTTACCTATTGAAATGATGAAACAGCCTTAAACTTTTTAGTATCAGCGGTTTATAGGCAATAGTATATTTTTATATTTTTTAATTTTTAATCAAATTACAATCAAAATGCTTGTTTTTTTTTACAGAAATCTCTCCATAACTTTTTTTAATTTTCATATTTCAGGTTTTCAACTTGTTCGACATACCCCTTGGAAATCAATCCTACGAAACTCTTTATTGTTCATTATTAATTGCTTATTATTTATTGGATGTACGGGTTCATCGGAAGCATTTTTAGATAAAGCTAAAGAGCAATTACAAAAAGGAAATGCAAAAGATGCCATTAGCTATTTAAACCAAGCTATTGATAAAGACCCTGAAAATGCAAAGGCTTTCAACATGCGTGGAGCAGCAAATTTTGAATTGAAAGACTATGCGAATGCTTTGTTGGACTATGAGAAAGCTATCAAACTTGACCCAAAAGATTATATGCCTTATTTCAATCGTGCATCCGTTAAAATGGAGAAGTCAGATTGGGAAGGTGCTTTGAGTGATTGTATAAAAGCGGCTAAAATTCAACCCGATACGGCTGAAATTTATGTAAAAAGTGGAATGATTCATGCGGCATTATTGAGTGTTCCCGAGGCAATTAATGATTTTGATAAAGCCTTAAAATTGAAACCAACAGAAATTAATGCGTTGTATAATCGTGGGAATATTTATTTCCAGACAAAGAATTTTGAAAAGGCAGAAAAGGATTTTTTAGCTGCCGTAAAGGTTGATTCGAGATTTGCAAAAGCGTTCTATGGTTTGAGTATCGTTCAACAAAAAATGAATAAAACTGATGAAGCCTGTATGAATATGAAAATGGCGAATCGTTTGGGTTATGCCGATGCAAAAACAGCATTGGATAGTTTTTGCAAGTGATATTGTTATATTTACGTAATTTTTAAAATTATTAAAGATATGGAATCATTATTAGTAAGAAGCAAATTTCATGAATTGATAGACAAAGTCGAAAACTTAGATTTATTGGAGCGATTTTATGAAGCATTTAAGTCAGCTTCAAATGAAAAATCTGGGGTTTGGGATACTCTATCTCCTGATGTACAAGAATACATTTCACAGGCTTATAAAGAAAGTTTAGATGAAATGAATCTACTTTCGCATGAAGATGTAAAAAAACAATTTTCAAAATGGCTAACGAAATAAAATGGTCAAAGAAAGCCAATAAAAATCTACATAAAATAACTTCCTATTTAGAAGAATATCTTTCAGAAAAATCTTTAATAGAATTTATTGATAGTGTTTTTGAATGTATAGACCAGATTTCAGCCTTTCCAGAAATTGGAGTAATCGAAAACAAAAAGACAAAACTGCGAAGCTATTTAATCAATAAACATCTAAGGCTTTTTTATCGCACATCAAAATCAAATATTGTTTTGATTGCCTTTATAGATACAAGAACTAACCCCAAAAAATATCCAAAATGAAATACACAGCCTTAATTTTCACGCTAATCTTTATCCTTTTTGCAGGTTGGCAGTATAACGATCCTGACCCGATGCTTTGGATACCCATTTATTTGATTGCTGCTTATGCTACATTCAGGACATTTCAGGGCAAAGCTAACCCCGAAATGTTATTGGTCTTGATTGTTTTGTCCTTCGCAGGAGGCATGAATTCTTGGAATATGATGACGGCTTGGGAAGGTTTTTTTACTGAAGGAGCAGGCATATCGATGAAATCTCATAATCAAGAACTCGCCCGAGAGGCTTGTGGACTTTGGATTTGTACTGTTTCCTTTATGATTTGTTGGGAAATTGATAGATTCACCAGAAGACTTTCCTATTAGTCAGTAAAGAGTTATTACCAACGTCTTATTATCAAAAAACTATTCAACCAAAAACATAATGAAAAAATTATTCGCTAAAAATTTAATGCTGATACTTACTTTATCAGTTTTTTCAAATACCGTTTATGCTCAACAATTTAAGGTATTATTATTCACTAAAACTGATGGATTTCACCATGAATCTATTAATGAGGGTGTCACTGCTATCAAAAAATTAGCTGAACGAAATACTTTCAGTGTAGATTGGCAAGAAAATGCTTCTGTTTTCAATGACAAAGAATTGGCAAAATATCAAGTCGTAATTTTTTTGAGTACAACTGGAAACATCCTTAATGACGAGCAGCAAGCAGCTTTTGAAAAATTTATTAAGGCTGGAAAAGGATTTGTGGGTATTCACTCGGCAACAGACACGGAATATGATTGGGCTTGGTACGGAAAAATGGTTGGGATGTATTTCAAAATTCATCCACAACAACAAACGGCTTATCTAAATGTAGTAGATGGTAATTTTCCTGGTATGGAGCGTTTTCCTAAGAAATTAATGTGGACAGATGAATGGTATGAATTCAAAACTCCTGCCAACGCAAATGATTTGAAAGTATTGATTACGATTGATGAGAAGTCGTATAATCCTAATGCAAAATGGGGTGATAATGAAGGTAAAGGAATGGGAGTTCATCCAATATCTTGGTATCATAATTATGATGGTGGACGAGCATTTTATACTGCTTTGGGACATATTCCATTAACATACTCTGACCAAACGTTCTTAGACCATATTTATGGCGGAATTTATTGGGCGGCTACTGGAAAAGGCTTGTAAATTAGATTGCAAAAGGGATATTCTGAATTTGATTTAGAATATCCCTTTTTGTTGTTAATTAACTATCTTTCGACTTATTTGTGGGTGCTTGGGAATGGCTTGACTCTTTGCAACATAATATATCCCAATAGCTTTTATTACCCTGCCTGATTCTGACGCAGATTTATTACTTTAATTAGATAAAAAATTACTTCTTATCACGATAAGCCCGAAGCGTATTCCAAAACTTATCAAACATGGCTTGTCTATCAATTTTAACGTAAACATTTACTTTGTGCTGATGATTTTCGGGAGGAGTTTTAACTGATTTTATTTTTGCTAAATAGGGGGTTAAAAAAGCCTCAACGGCTGCTAAATCCCAGATTATTCTCGTTTTATCATCAGGATTTGATTCTATCCATCGCTGTTTTAAAAGATTTTCAATGGGATATTTCGAGTCTAATCTTGAATAGGTATCTTCTCGGTCGAAGGTTAAACCGATACAAGTTTCAGCTGGCATAATATACCACTCAATATCCTGATTATTGAACAAATAATTAATCCCATTCAAATCTCCACGAACATTAAATTCATCTTTATTCCAGATTTTATCCTTAACATCATACCTACCTCCCATGCAATAAAGTCTCAACTTTTTGGCAATGTTTGGTTCAATCGCAATTGCAGAAGCAATATTAGTGGCAGCTCCTATAAAAATAACATCCAATTTTTCACCTTCTGATAATGCTTGAACTACTTCAATCAATTTTTTAGTCATGTCTGACGGTCGGGGTGTGTATTCTCCCCAAGCACGTCCCATTTGACGGTCGGCACCTATCGGATGGGCAATTTTCATCATCCCAAAAGCCTGCAATAGTTTTTCGTTTTCCTCCTGACTAATTTTGATTGTATTAATTCCCTTGGTAGGATATTGATTCCATTTATCAAAAACCAATAAATCAGCATTGTTGAAATGAGCAGAACTTACGCCCACGATGTCATATTTATCATTTTCCATCAATAACCGAGTAAGGGCAAAAATGTCATCCATTTCATTACCCATATCTGTATCAAACCACACTTTTTGTTTTTGTGCTTTTGCATTAAATATAATAGAAAACAAAAGAATAATTGCCGTTAATATTCTGATAATCATTGCATTATATATTTTTTAAGAATTTAAACTAAATACTTTTTAAAGAAATCAATCGTTCTTTATCATGCCAATTTAGCAGCTATTTCATTATAATGTGCCGCAGATGTATCATTATAAAAAGAACGATTTACGCCCTTATATATTCATCATACAAATTTATTATTTTTTATTTCATCGTTTTTCAGTTTAATTCACAAACATATCCTTCTAAATTAAATCTTTTTTATCGTAAAAGGAATGTACATTAATATTTCTGCTACCTTGTTAAACGATAAATCAATAAAGCAGTGCGTTGAATTAATTTAGGAAATTCCTTCATATTCATGGTTTCGTTAGGTGCGTGAGCTCCTCTGCCAGAAGCTCCCAGACCGTCTAAACAAGCAACATATTTTGCAATATAAGAAATGTCCCCCGCTCCTCTTGAACCTGGATCACCCGCTTTCACTTCGCCAAAACCTAAATCTAAACTCACTTGATTGAGTGTTGCTAATACTTTTTCATTTTCAGATGTTGGTTCCATAGCTGGAATTCCATCTTGAAAAATAATTTCAGCCTTTGTTTTATTCAAGTTTTGAGCAACAATTTCTTTCATTTTTACTCGTGCATTTTCCTTCTGAATTTCAGTCAAAAATCTCAAATCACCCGTTACAGTTACCCTCGGAGAGATGATATTATCCTTGCCGATTGCCTCTTTATTTTCATTAACTTCTGAACCTCCAACGATTAGTCCAGGATTGAAGGTTAGGTATTTTTCTTGACTCAATTTCTCCCTAAATTCATTCAAAATTCTGGCTGCTTCATAAATAGCTCCAAATCCTGCTTGCTGACTAAAAATGGTAGAAGAATGCCCCATAATTCCTTTCACATTTAATCGCCAGCCACTTGAACCACGTCTTGCGGTGGCAACAGTATTTAGACCAATGGCAGTTTCAAAAGCAAGGGCGATATCGGTCTGTTTAGCTCTTTCAATAAAGTCTTTTCGACTAACGCTGGTAGGTTTTCCAGAACTTTCTTCATCGCCTGTAAAATAAACTGTCAAATTAGTATCATCCAGTAAACCATTGTCTTTCAACGCTTTAAGAGCAGCAAACAGTACTATATCTCCGCCTTTCATGTCATTCACACCTTGACCTGTAACGGTTGAATCGTTTAAATATGTGTAGGGTGTAAAAGACATTGCTTTCTCAAAAACCGTATCTAAATGTCCAATTAAAAATAGTTTTTTGCCTTTTTTACCCTTCCGTTCTGCCACCAAATGACCAGCACGATTGACCGAATCTGGTAAAGAAATCCATTGAGTATTAAAACCTAAATCATTAAACTCTTTGCTAAAAATTGCTCCAACTTTACGCACACCTTCTTTATTCAACGTGCCACTGTTAATGTTCACAACCTTCTTTAAAAGAGCCTCGGTTTGTGGTAATTGAGCATTGATTTCAGCAATTATTTTTGCTTCGGTTGGGGTTAAGTTTTGGGAGAATATTTTTGCGGAAAGTATTAGTAAAATTATAAGGCTTAGTATTGATTTTTTCATAGTTTTTTGATTTGATAATAAATGCGTTTGAATTAATAATTTACAACTTTATGCACGAAACCACAAATTTCAAACATAAATTAGGAATTATTCATAGTTGAGATCAAAAATATTGATAATTAGATTTTACTCTAAAAAAAACTCCTTAAAAATCATTTTAAATAAACACAAATTCCGTTTATTTTATCCATAAAAGATAAAAGGCAACGAATCTCGCTGCCTTTTATCTTTTTTAAACCCAAAACTCTTAATCATAATTCAAAACAGGAGCCAACCATTTTTCGGTTAATTCTAAACTCATTCCTTTGCGTTCTGCATAATCTTTTACTTGGTCTTTAGCAATTTTTCCGATGGGGAAATACTTACTTTCTGGATTTGAAAAATAAAAACCACTCACCGAACTCGCTGGATACATCGCAAAACTTTCAGTCAGTTGAATGCCTATTTTTTCCTCGGCTTCTAATAATTCAAACAAGGCTTTCTTTTCGGTATGATCTGGACAAGCTGGATATCCTGGTGCTGGACGAATTCCGACGTATTTTTCAGAAATCAATTCTTCGGGTGAATTGTTCTCGTCGGTTGCATAGCCCCAAAATTCCTTACGAGTACGCTCGTGCATGAGTTCCGCAAAGGCTTCTGCCAAACGGTCTGCAATGGCTTTCACCATGATTGAATTATAATCGTCGAGGTCTTTTTCGTACTTTTCTACCAAGGCTTCAATGCCAATTCCTGCCGTTACCGCAAATGCTCCAATGTAATCGTCTTTTCCCGTTTCTTCGGGAGCAATAAAATCTGAAAGGCAGTAATTTGGTAAATTTGCCGCCTTTTGTCCTTGCTGGCGGAGGTGATGTAAGACCGTTTGCGTGTCGGTTTGGGTTAATAAATCACCATCTTCCGAAACAACGGTATTACTCAAAACATTGTAGCTCCTATGTTGATGAACCCCGTGTTTTTCGCAAGAAATTTCTCGGGTAATTTCTTCAAAATCTTGCAGAATAATATCATCGCCAACGGCATTTGCAGGATAAAAACCAACGACCGCACGAGCCGTAAGTAGTTTATTATCAATGATTTCCTTTAATAAAACATTAGCATCGTTAAATAATTTCTTGGCTTCTTCTCCCACGATTTCATTTTCAAAAATCTTTGGATATTTTCCCGATAATTGCCAAGTCGAGAAGAACGGAGTCCAATCAATGTACTTGGAAATTTCAGCCAAATCATAATCCATAAAGTATTTATTGCCCAAAAATTGTGGTTTCGTGGCTTTGAAATTATCCCAATCAATTTTTGGCGTATTTAAACGGGCTTTTTCAATGGGAACATAATTTTTATCTTTCTGACGGCTCGCATGGTCGATTCTCAACTGTGCGTAAGATGCTTTGATTTCGTCATAAATCTCCTTATTAGTCTGCTCATTTTGCATCAAACGACCCGCAACAGGCACACTTTTGGAAGCATCCAAAACGTGAATAACGGGTCCAGAATAATGAGGGTCAATTTTAACCGCCGTGTGAATTCGTGAAGTAGTTGCTCCACCAATCAACAAAGGAATTGTAAATCCTTGGCGTTCCATTTCTTTGGCAACGCCCACCATTTCATCCAACGAAGGCGTAATCAAACCTGAAAGTCCGATAATATCAACATTATGTTCACGGGCAGCGGCTAAGATTTTGTCAGTCTGAACCATTACGCCCATATCAATGATTTCGTAATTATTACAGCCCAAAACCACGCCAACGATGTTTTTACCGATGTCATGAACGTCACCTTTCACGGTTGCCAGCAAAATTTTCCCTGCTGATGATGATATTTCGGCTTCGCCTTCAACATGATTTTTAATCTTTTCTTCTTCAATAAACGGCAACAAATAAGCAACCGCTTTTTTCATTACCCTTGCCGATTTCACAACCTGTGGCAAGAACATTTTCCCTTCTCCAAACAAATCACCCACTACGTTCATACCGTCCATCAAAGGTCCTTCGATAACGTGGAGTGGTTTATCGACCAATTGGCGAGCCTCCTCTGTATCTTCATCAATAAATTCCGTAAGTCCTTTAATTAGAGCGTGTTCCAAACGTTTTCCAACGGGTTGATTTCTCCACGCATTATCTATAATAACTTCTTTACCTTTCGATTTTACGGTTTCGGCAAACGTTACTAAACGCTCCGTAGCATCGTCTCTGCGGTTCAATAATACGTCTTCACAAAGCTCCAACATATCGGCTGGAATGTCTGAATATACGCCCAATTGAGCCGCATTCACAATTCCCATGTCCATTCCTGCCTTGATGGCATGGTACAAAAACACGGTGTGCATTGCTTCACGCACGGATTCGTTTCCACGGAAAGAAAACGAAATATTAGAAACTCCGCCCGACACTTTGGCGTATGGAAGATTCTCTTTTATCCAACGAGTAGCATTAATAAAATCAACGGCGTAATTGTTATGTTCTTCCATTCCCGTGGCAACGGTCAGGATATTCGGGTCAAAAATGATGTCTTGCGGAGGGAAATTGACTTGATTCACCAAAATATCATACGCTCGCTGACAAATTTCTTTGCGTCTTTCAAAACTATCCGCTTGACCTTGTTCATCAAATGCCATCACGACCGTACTCGCTCCGTACCGCTTAACTTTTTCGGCAGTTTCGATGAATTTCGCTTCACCTTCTTTTAAAGAAATTGAATTTACAATTGATTTTCCTTGCACACATTTCAACCCTGCTTCAATCACTTCCCATTTCGAGGAATCAATCATAATCGGTAGTTTTGCAATATCTGGTTCAGCCATCAAAAGGTTCAAAAACGTCTTCATTGCTTCCACGCCATCAATCATACCTTCGTCTAAATTTACATCAATAATTTGGGCTCCACCGTCCACTTGCTCACGAGCCACGGCAATGGCTTCTTCGTAGTTATTTTCACGAATCAAACGGGCAAATTTCTTGGAACCTGTTACATTACAACGCTCACCAACGTTTACGTAATTAGTTTCTTTTGTAATATTTAAAGGTTCAAGTCCTGACAATTTTTGAATTGGCTCAAATGTTGGGATGATTCTTGGTGGATATTTGGCAGCAACTTTTGCAATTTCAGCAATGTGGGCGGGCGTGGTTCCGCAACATCCACCGATAATATTCATAAAACCACTTTGCAAAAATTCTTCGACAATTACCGCCATTTCTGAGGGGGTTTGATCATATTCGCCCATTTCGTTTGGTAAACCTGCATTCGGGTGAGCCGATACTAAAAATGGTGCTTCTTTCGCTAAAATCTGCACATAAGGACGCATTAAATCCGCTCCCAAAGCACAGTTTAAGCCCACCGATAACAAATCCAAATGAGAAACGGAAGTTAAAAATGCTTCGGTAGTTTGCCCAGAAAGCGTGCGACCAGAGGCATCAGTTATGGTTCCTGAAACCATTATGGGGATTTTTGATGTTCGGTTTTCGGTTTTCGATGTTTGTTGTTCGATATTTGATGTTCGGTTTCCCACCATCGAATTACGAGAATCGAACATCGAAACTTGCCTCGGTATTGAATGGCTTTTTAAAGGTCTTAGTGTTCCTTTATTTCTGTCAGTTTGATACAAATCAATCGCAAAAAGTGCTGCCTTTGCATTTAAGGTATCAAAAATGGTTTCTACCAATAGTAAATCCGCTCCACCGTCCATTAAACCTTGAATTTGCTCGTAATAAGCATCCACCAATTCATCAAAAGTAACGGCACGAAATCCTGGGTCATTTACATCGGGAGATAACGATAAAGTTCTATTGGTTGGTCCAATTGAACCTGTTACATAACGGGGTTTATCAGGATTTTTTGCTGTAAATTCATCAGCTACTTCTCGGGCAATTTTGGCAGATTCATAGTTCAATTCATATACGTAATCCTCCATGTGATAATCCGCCATGGCGATGGAAGTGCTTGAGAAGGTGTTAGTTTCAGCAATATCCGCCCCTGCTTCAAAGTATTTTGCGTGAATTTCTTTGATAACATCAGGACGAGTTATCGACAGCATATCATTGTTACCTTTTACCTCATGCGGAAAGTCCTTGAACTTCTCGCCACGATAATCAGCATCGGATAATTTATATTCTTGAATCAACGAACCCATTGCTCCATCAAGGACAAGAATTCGGTCTTTTAATACGTCTTTTATGTTTGGTTTATCAATCATCTTCATAAATATTATTCTTAGCAAAGTACAAATTTACTATTTATAAATCGTTGCTAATATTTTACCAATAAAATATGCTACAAATTTATCAGTTTTGGATAAATAATTTACTTTAATTAAAATAATTAGATATATTTACTTTTATTATTGGATTACAAAGATATTATTAACTAAATAAACAAGGTATTTTTCCGAGAAACGATAAATTATCTTTTGAAATTATGGCAATAAAAATGGATTCAACCGACAAAGAAATTCTTAGACATTTACAACAAGATGCTCTTTTAACAACTAAGGAATTGGCTTCACGTTTAAACCTTTCGCCAACACCCGTTTATGAGCGTGTAAGAAGATTAGAAAAAGATGGCGTTATCAAAAAATACGTGGCTTTGGTGGATAGAGAAAAAGTGGCAAAAGATTTAATGGTGTTTTGCAGTATTCGTTTGAAGGAACACGCCCAAGAAGCAGGAGCCAAATTTGTGCAAGAAATCGTTCGATTAGACGAAGTGCAGGAATGTTATAATATTTCGGGGGATTATGATTTTATGTTAAAAATTGTCGTCCACGATATGCGTGAATATCAGGCGTTTTTGATGAACAAATTAGCTTCTTTGGAGAATATTGGAAGTACGCATTCAATTTTTGTGATGTCTGAAATTAAGCATGAAACGGGTTTTTTGGTGAGTTGATTAAGGTTTATGATTAAGGAGTCAAAGAAGTTAGAAAGTTGTGAATTACAAAATTTTTAACTTATTTGACTATGTTCCATCTACTCCTCCAAAAAATCTAAATCCTTTCCATGAGTCTCAGGAATCGTAAAAATAGAATAAAATGCCAACACAAAAGCAATCACTCCAACAACAGCGGCAGCATTAAATATGCTCATGGTTGGTTTCAAATAGGCAAAAAGAGAAGTCATTAAAATCACCGTTCCTCGAACCATATTTGGAATTGTGGTGGCGGCGGTGTTTCTTAAATTTGTGCCAAATTGTTCAGCACCGATAGTGACAAACATTGCCCAATAACCCACTGAAAATCCTGCAAAAACACAGGTTGCGTATAAACCTGTTGCTGTTTTAATACCTGCATATAAATAGAAAATACTACAAATAAGTGACATAAATAACAAAATGGCAACCGCTTTTTTACGGGATTGCAGATATTGACTAATCACTCCACTCATCAAATCTCCCGAGGCAAGTCCAACGTAACAAAACATGATAGCTTTGCCTGGTTCAATGACTTCTGGAATATTCATTGCCACGCCAAATTCGTTGGCAAAAGTGGCTAAAATCCCGATAACAAACCACGTTGGAATACCGATGGCAATACATTTTAAATACCTTGTTAAACGGTCTTTATTGGTGAAAAGTGAAAAGAAATTTCCTTTCTGAATATGGGTTTGATGTTTCAAATTCTCAAACATTCCTGATTCAAATACACTAACACGGAGTAATAAAAGCACGATTCCAAGTCCTCCGCCCACAAAATAAGCGTTCCTCCATCCACCAAATTCTTTTACGGTAAAATAAGCAAATACTGCCCCAAACAAACCAATTCCTGCAACCAACGACGAGCCTAATGCTCTTAATTCTTTGGGTAATATCTCAGAAACCAAGGTAATTCCTGCTCCTAATTCTCCCGCTAAACCAACACCCGCCACAAAGCGAAGAAGAGCATAAGTTGTTGGATCTTTGACAAATCCGCAGGCAATATTGGCGATTGAATACGTGATAATTGAACCAAACAATACCGATAAACGACCCTTTTTGTCTCCTAAAATTCCCCATAAAATTCCGCCAATTAACAAACCTCCCATTTGCCAGTTGAGAATATTTTTACCGACGGATGAAACTTCTTCGGGCGATAAACCTAAATCTTTCAAACTTGGCACTCTCACAATTCCGAAGAGCAATAAATCATAAATATCTACAAAATAGCCCAAGGCGGCAACGATGACGGGAATACTGAAAAGATGTTGGGTGGTGGTTTTGGTTTGCATTTATTTGAATCAATAATTGGTTAAATAAAAAAAAACAATAAGTGTGAATTGAATTTAAATTTAACTAAAACAATTTATGCAATCCTAATTTTTATTGATACTAAACAAAATTATATAAATATTAAAACCCAAAAAGCCCTTCCAATTGTTTTGAAAGGGCTTTTTGGATTAAAAAAATTAATCAGTTAGGAATGAAAGTAAAATCTGCAAATCCATAAAAAGCATTGGAATCTGAATAATCCACCGTGGGAAATACTGTTACATTTGATGAAGAATATACTGATTTTTGTATTACTATACTCCCCTTACTAATGGGAAATATGGTTGTTGAGCTACTTTTACCTAAAACATTATACGCTTTTTTTACACTATTTGAGGTATTATTGACACTCACTAAATACTTTTTATCTTTCTCAATTGCCAAGTCATCCACCGTTGCTAAAGAAAATTTATTGGGACTTGATTGTTCAACACTTTTTTGTCTAAGCAATGCCTTGGAAGTTGCATCCCACACCGACACCGTGTAAGTTCCAGGTTCTCCCATTTGCACTCCCAATTGCGTAATTTTGCCAGCCGTAATAGCACTAAACACATAACCAAGTTCATATTGACTAACAGAACGACTCGTTAAAGTCCATCCGCTTTCTGATATTAAAGAAGATACTGGATTCTCACTCGGTTTAACTGCTAACGTTGTATCATCTTTTTTACAAGCATTAATTAACACAAAAAAGAGAAAAAGGGGAATTAGTAATTTTTTCATGGTAAGTTTGAAGTTTAGTTTAATAATTTTTGAAATTTTAGTAAATGATTGATTATGAATAATTTACAGACAAATATTATTCATAAATCAGTGAATATGTTCTGCTTAGTGAGTGAACGGTAGCATTATTGAGTATTTGGTAAATAATTGTAAATACTGCATTGATTTAACTGTTTAGTCATGAAAAGGAATTGAGAGTTAATGAATCTGTTTTCAAATATTCGGTTCTTTTTATCGTTTTTAATTAATTATAAATTATTTTATAATTTTGCCCAAATAAAAATCCTTATTCCATGAGATTGAAAACACTTGTCTATTTTTTGCTTTTAATACTATTTTCTCAAACCTTAAATAGCTGTATTTGGGCAAGGCGATGCCCCGAAAAATCGTGTAGAGTTTCTCAAGAACACAAACATGAAAGTGGTGTATTTCGTCCTCGTGCTGCTTTTTCTTGGGTTACAACCAAAAAACATTGGCCCTGGAGTCGTTTGGCAGGAGGAAAAAAATATAATGGGAAAAAAGACAAAAAATCAGGTAAAACCAAATTCAAATATACGCTACCAGGCGAACGTGTAGATTTTGAAAAAAAAAATTAACCCAAAACGCATAAAAAAAGCACAGGCTAAATTTAGCCTGTGCTTTTTTTATGCGTTTTGGGTTAATTTTTTTTTTCAAAATCTACACGTTCGCCTGGTAGC